>CANIHL010000058.1 GCA_947467375.1 Acidimicrobiaceae bacterium
CCTTCCAAAACGGAAGGGTGCCAGAGTGGACGAATGGAACGGTCTCGAAAACCGTCAGGGGTGCAAGCCTCTCGGGGGTTCAAATCCCCCCCCTTCCGCCATGTAAATCCGTGTATTCATTGAATTACGGGTTGTGTGTAGGCATATGCCGTGACACTCTGAATGGGTGCTCCAAGTTCAAGGTATTTCTGTTGAAGTTGGTGGCCGTCTCGTTGTAGAAAATGCATCCTTTTCAGTGATGCCACGCGACAAAGTGGGCATTGTTGGTCGCAACGGTGCAGGGAAAACCAGTCTGTTCAAAGTGTTGGGTGGGGCAGTTGAGCCTCATGGTGGAAAAATTCTGCGCAAAGGTGCGTTTGGATATTTGCCGCAAGACCCAAAAATTCCTGGTGCACGCGAACAGCATTCTGCAATTTCTCACATTCTTTCAGGCCGCAATATTGACGAAGAATTATCACGCATTGAAAAGTTGCGAATCGCAATGGAAGAGTCGCCAAGTACGCAAAACATTGCCAAGTTCAGCAAGGCCGAAGACGACTTCGCTTCGAAGGGTGGCTATGCCGCTGAAAGCGAAGCGCGTTCGATTGCTGCAGGCTTGGGCTTAAAGCCCGACCGATTGAATTTGCCGATCACCGTGTTGTCGGGTGGTGAGCGCAGGCGTGTGGAACTGACGCGCATTTTGTTTGCGGGTAGCGACATGTTGTTGTTGGACGAACCGACGAACCACTTGGACGTGGATGCAAAAACATGGTTGCTGGGTTTTATGCGCGATTATCGCGGAGCACTGTTGGTAATTAGCCACGACTTGGACTTGCTAGACGAAGCAATTACTCGCGTGCTGCATTTGGATAGGCCACAAGAGGATTCTGTTGGCGAACTGATTGAGTACCGCGGTACGTACACGCAATATAAGACATCGCGAGCTGGCGATGAAGCGAGACTTGCAAAGAAAGCCGCAACTCAGCAAAAGGAAATTGATCGCTTGCAAGGTGTAGTCGACAGGTTTGGCGCGAAGGCAACAAAGGCTGCCATGGCGCACAGCATTGAAAAGCGCATTGCACGCATCGAACAGACCAAGGTTGAAGTTTCTGAAGGTGACCGTGTTTTGAAGGTGAAGTTTCCGGAACCACCACATTGTGGAATGACGGTGATTGAAGCAAAGGGATTGTCAAAGAAGTTCAGTGGCCCAGCAATTTTCGACAAAGTTGATTTTGATTTAGGTAAGGGTGAGCGCTTGCTGGTGCTCGGGTTAAACGGTGCTGGAAAGACCACGCTGTTGCGCATGTTGGCGAAAGAAACGATGCCCGACTCTGGGTCATTTGAATTCGGGTACCAAGTAAACGCGGGGTACTACGCGCAGGAACACGACAACCTTGACCCAAAGGCGTCACTCATTGATCACATGCGCAGAGTGGCACCGGTGTCGCTTGGCTTAACCGAGTCGCAATTGCGCGGCATGTTGGGCATGTTTGGTTTGTCGGGCTCAAAAGTATTTCAAGAGTCAGCAACACTGTCGGGCGGAGAAAAAACCAAACTGGCGTTAGCCATGTTGATGGTCGGTCGAAATAACTTGTTGCTGTTAGACGAACCAACGAACAACCTTGACCCGCCAAGTAGGCAGTCGGTGGCCGATGCGCTTTCTAATTGGAAAGGCGCCATTATTTTGGTTAGCCACGACACCGAATTTGTAGAGCAACTTGCACCAACAAAGGTGTTGTTGTTACCCGACGGCCAGGTGGACTACTTCAGTAATGAGTGGCTCGACTTGGTGAGTCTCGCCTAATTACCTAGCCCTTACAGGTGGTTTCGTTTGCAGGAACCGTCAGTTTGATGAGGTAGTCATCTACTGCTTTCACTACGCAGTTGTTAGCGCCATAACCAGTGTGTTGGTTGGCATCAACGACGATGAGAATTCCTTGCTCAAGGCCTAAGGCCATTTTGCGAGTGGAATCAAGTGGAGTGGCTGGGTCGCCAGTGGTACCCACCACAACAATTGGGCCAGCGCCTTTACCAGTGATGGTTACTTTGGCCGCTTGTTTTACTGGCCACAGTGCACACGAGTAGCCGTAGGCAAAGTTGCCACCAAGTCGTGGTGCTGCAGCAATGAATTCTTCAATGTGTGAGTCCACGTCTTTGGTGCTGGTTGCACCTGGATCGTCAAGGCATGAGATAGCAAGGAATGCTTCAAGCTCATTCCCGTACGTGCCGTCTTCTTTGCGTTGGTAGTAGTCGTCGTACAACTGCAAGATGCCTTTGCCGTCACCGTTTTGCGCTGCGCTTAGCGCTTCGCTCAGTTGTGGCCAGTAATAATCGGAATACATGGCTTGAGCAACTGCGGTAAACAACACGCCCTGAGTTACTGGAGTGCGATCTTTTGACACTTCTAATGGCTTTGCGTCTAGGTCGAGCACCAATTTGTCGAATGCGGCTTCGGCTTTGCCACCGTTATGGAATTCACATGTGGTCTTTTCACTGCACTGCTTTAGGAATGTTGCAAGCTGACCTTCAAAACCCTTTGCCTGATTCATACCTTCTTCAGTTGAAGAGGCATTGGGGTCTACTGCACCGTCAACAACAATTGCGCGAACGGTTTCAGGGAACATAGTTGCCCACGTTGTTCCAAGTTCTGAACCATAAGAAAATCCGAAGAACGTTACTTTCTCTTCGCCAAGAGCGAGGCGCAAACTATTGATGTCTTGTGCACTTGCTTTCGTGCTGATGTACGGAAGGATGGTTCCAGAGTTTTCTGCACACTTGTCGTTAAATGCTTGCGATGCATCGATGAGTGCTTGTTTCTCATCTGGTGTTTCAGGCGGTGAATCTAAACCGAAGTACTCGTCGTAGGTATCGACGCAGTCGATTGCGGGTGTTGATTCACCGGTGCCACGTGGGTCCCATGCAATGATGTCGAAATTGTCAATGAGGTCTTGGCTGAAGTAGTACTGCGCGTCGTCGGCAAGTGAACTACCGCCAAAACCTGGGCCACCCGGGTTCACCATCATGCTTCCAATTCGGTTAGCTGGCTTTGACGCATTGTGCTTCTTTACATACAAAACGAATGAACCCTGCTCGGGGTCGGCATAATCGAACGGAACTTCAATGTTTCCGCATTCCACTTCAGTGCTCGTGCTGCCATCGCAGGCTTTCCATTCAATGGGGTTGACAACGAAAGATGTTGTGGTGTCGAGTGGATTAGTTGTGTTGTCACTCGAGGTGGAAGTTCCTCCACATGCTGCAAGTGAAAGCAGACTAACGAGTGTGATTAGCGAAAAATGTGGCCGTTTGAACATTCACACATACTAGAGGTGCAAAAATTGCAGAGCTGTATGTAGGTCGGGTTGATACTCGTTTGGTACGCGATTGAACTGAACGTGGCATCCAATTTCTGCGTTGTTCCAGTGACTCACTCGGTCGAGAATGCGGCGAAGCAGGCGAAGGTCGAGCGTGCAGGCAAGTCGAGGGGTTGCAGTGAGGTCAGTTTCTACTGAAAATGATGGATGAATTTGGATTGGGTTTCCATCTACATCAATAGTGACTGTGCGATCTGAGGAAATACCCACGCGGGTCATACGTTGGCGCATGCGATCGGAAGCGGTTTCTAAATCGGCAATGATTTGCGCGGAATCTGGGGTGTTGTCAGATTCGTATGGGTATTTATCGCCAGAAACCTGCTGAATGTATTGCTTCAAGTGTTCTGCGCTTAGGGGAACATATTCGGGGCTTGATTTGCCAGTTTCAATATTGAGCACATCGTGTTCGCGAAGGCGGACTACTTCAGTGGAAGAAAGCCCAATCTCGTTCAGTTTCTGTGCGCATACGTCCCACGTTGTGGTGCCCAGGTAGTCATTGAGGCGTGAGAGATATCCGCCCAAAATGTATGCACCTGCAAATGGCAGAACTATTCGTGGTGCCAATGTTTCGACCAGGGTGTGCATGTAGGCAATATTGCGGTCCAGAATGCGGTCATGCTCGCTGCGCTTTTCTGCATCTGAAAGGTTGGCAAAGCTGCCTGGGTATGGGCCTGCCGCGTTGTAGTTGATCATTGCCAAATCGATGGTGCCAAAACGCTGCTGTAGTTCGACACACGACTCTGGAGTTGGGGTGTTGTCATTGGCATTGAACGCTTTCACGCCATCGCATTCAATAAACATCGCGGAGTCGATGAGGTTGCCAATTTCTGCTTCATGAAAGTTGTTTCGGGTGAATGGCGCAAACAGGGTGATGGTGAACTCTTTGAATGCAACGGTTTCGCCGTCCTTCACCAGAACCAAATTGCTGTATCCCAGCTCCAACAGTTTCTTGCGCAGAAAGTTATGCCCGTGCTCTAGGGCAATGATGGGAATGTTTTTGGCAAAATTGAAAAAGCGCTCGTCAAAGTGGTCGGGGTGAAGGTGTGAAACGTAGACAGCGTCAACATTGAGTACGTCTGCAGGGGTGGTGGAAAGCGGCGGGTAGTGGTACCAGCTACCTTCGAAAACACCATTTGCTATCCATGGGTCGCACAACACACGTGTGCCGTCTCGTCCCGTGAAAATTCCACAAGCGTTACCTATGAATTCAAAGGTCAAACTTGGGCGAGTACTCATGTTTTCATCCTAGATGGCGCGTTGATTTTGATCGTTTCAGACATATTGTGTCTGCATGCGTATGGGCCCACACGGAATGCTTCCCGGAGACGCAAAAGCGATAGCAGGAGTAAAAGTCCGCAGTTCTTCTATGAAGCGTGTGGCACAGTTCGCCAAGCCTTACAAATGGTCCATTATTGGATTTCTTATCTCCATCTTGGTTGCAGCAGTAGCAGCACTTGTGCCCCCATTGCTATTCCGCACCATTGTTGACCAAGCCATTCCACAAGCCGATAAGCGTCGCATTGTGTGGCTGACCATTATTTTGGTAACGGCTGCAATTTTGGATGCGGTGTTGCAGATTATTCAACGTTGGTATTCGGCGCGCATTGGCGAAGGCCTGATTTATGACTTGCGGGTGGCGTTATTCGACAAAGTACAGAATATGCCGATCGCATTTTTTACACGCACACAAACTGGTGCGTTGATTAGCCGTTTGAACAATGACGTCGTTGGTGCGCAAACCGCGGTTACCGGAACACTTGGCAGCGTGGTGTCAAACGTGGTGGTGTTGGGAACCACGCTTGCTGCGATGCTGACGCTTGAATGGCGCCTCACCGTGTTGTCGCTGGTTGTCTTGCCCGTGTTCATTATTCCTGCCCGGCGAGTTGGCGTGCGTTTGCAAGACATTTCGCGTGAGCAAATGGGTTTGAACGCCGGCATGAATACGCAGATGACCGAACGCTTCAATGTGTCGGGTGCATTGCTCGTGAAGTTGTTTGGTCGTCACAAAGATGAAGTGAATGCGTTTAGTGGTCGTGCATCGCGCGTGCGCGACATCGGTATTACGTCCGCCATGTACGGACGTGTGTTTTTTGTGGCGCTCGGCTTGGTTGGAGCACTTGGCGCCGTTGCCATTTATGGAATTGGTGCGTTCATGGTGGTGTCGGGTGGAATCACCATTGGCACGCTCGTTGCCATGGCCACATTCGTACAACGTATTTATCAACCGCTCACTGGTTTAACGAATGCGCGACTTGAAGTAATGACTGCACTCGTCAGTTTTGAACGCGTGTTTGAAGTACTTGATGCACCGGTTGCTATTGCCGACAGGCCGGGTGCCGTTGAACTTGAGAACGCACGCGGAAACATTGATTTCGACAACGTGGTGTTCCGCTACCCACCCGGCGCTTCGGTGTCCATTGCTTCGCTTGAAGCAAGCGGTGTCATGAGTGGCACCGACCCCGACACCGATGTGTTGCGCGGTGTCACGCTTTCAATTAAGTCGGGCGAAACGATTGCCATCGTTGGCACCAGCGGTGCTGGAAAAACCACACTCGCTGGTTTGGTTGCACGTTTATATGACGTCACCTCTGGCGCGGTACGTATTGATAATCATGATGTTCGCGACCTCACACTCAATTCATTGCGCGCTGCAATTGGCGTAGTCAGCCAAGACCCACACATGTTTCACGAAACTGTGAAGGAAAACTTGTTGTATGCCAAGCCAGGCGCAACAGAAACCGAAATGATTGCAGCGTGCACGGCCGCATACATTCACGATGTGGTTGCCGGTCTTGCCGATGGTTACAACACAGTGGTGGGCGAACGCGGATACCGGTTGTCGGGTGGGGAGAAACAGCGCTTGGCCATTGCTCGATTGCTGTTAAAGAACCCAGCAGTCATGATTTTGGACGAAGCAACCAGCCACCTCGATAACGAAAGCGAAGCGCTTGTGCAAGCGGCGCTCGATAACGCCATGCACAACCGCACATCGATCGTGATTGCACACCGTCTGTCTACTATTCGCGACGCCGACAGAATTGTGGTGTTAGATGAAGGAGTGGTGGTGGAACAGGGAACGCACGAAGAATTGATGGTTCGTGACGGTTTCTATGCCGCACAGGTTCGTGCTGGCGGCGCAGCACTACAGGGGTAACGGTGAGCGACGAAGAACTCACGCTGTCGGTTAGTCAATACATCGATGTAGTGAACAATGTGTTGAAGAGCACCATGGGCGAAGGCGTATGGGTGCAGGGTGAAATTGAAGGTTTCAATAACCGCACCAAGCACACCTATTTCAATGTGGTGGAACGAACCGATGGCAAGAAGGCCTCAGTAAACGTTGCTATCTGGGAGTTCAACCTCAAACGGTTGAAGCCATTGCTCGAAAAACACCGGTTGACGCTTGCGGACGGAATCAAGGTGCGCTTGTTTGGCACCGGCGACTTGTATGCCGAGCGCGGGTCGTTCAGTTTCAAGGTGTCCAACATTGACCCGCGCTTCACGCTTGGTGACTTGGCTGGCCAACGCGACGAAATTGTGCAGAAACTGAAACTCGCTGGGTTATACGAATCCAACAAGCGAGTGAAGTTACCTGTGGTGCCGTTGCGCATAGCGTTGCTCACCAGCATTGGCAGTGCTGCACATGCCGACACGTTGCACGAACTTGAAGCTTCGAGTATTGGCTTTGAAGTGTTTGTATACGACGTACGTGTGCAAGGTGAAGATGCCGCGCCAACCGTTGTTGCAGCAATGAAGCAAGCAGCAAAACGTGACGACATTGACCTAATTATGTTGGTGCGCGGCGGTGGTTCGAAAACCGACCTCTTGGCATTTGATACCGAAGAAATCGCTTCAGCAATTGGCAAGTGCACGAAGCCCGTGTTTACGGGAATTGGTCACGAAATAGATTTCAGCATCGCCGACGAAGTTGCGCACCGTGCCTTTAAAACGCCAACCGCATGTGCTGCGGGTGTTGCCGAAGTGGTGAATGAGTTTGTGCAGTCGACCGAAGAAGCATGGGCACAAATTGCTGCAACAGCAAGTGAGTTATTGCAAAGTGCAGAACACGAATTGGTTCGTTCGCTCGACCGCATTCGCAGACGCCCAATGGACGTATTGAACTTGGCAGCGCAATCGTTGAAAGGCGCAAGCGACAGACTGCGCTTGCTCGACCCCGTGAACACCATGGCGCGCGGCTGGAGCATTACGCGCGACGCTCATGGCAGAACGGTTCGCAGTGCTGCGCAGGTGTCGGCTGGCGAACAGATGACCACTCAGTTATCTGACGGAACAATCTCAAGTACGGTCAATTCATAAAGGAAGTGTGCTCACATGGCAACGAAAAAAGCAGCAAAAACAATTGATGGCACCATCGGTTACGCCGAGGCGATTGGCGAACTGGAATCTATTTTGGACGAACTGGAAAGCAACGACGTCGATGTAGACGTGCTTGCCGAACATGTAAAGCGCGCGTCAGAACTGATTGAACTGTGCCGCGACAGCATTGGCAATGCAAAACTTCGTATCGAAGAAGTCGTTGTACAGATTGATGCCGACTAATTAACGCTTATTTGACCCCCTAACCTGAACCCGTGCACGCCGCGCCACAATCACTCTTAGATGTTGCCTCTCGCGTAGACAAACGCCTGGAGGCACTGCTTGCCGTTGAGCGCGAGCGTTGGGCAAAGGTGGACGCAGACCTTGTTCCACCCATCGACGAAATTGCGCGGCTGGTGCTTGCAGGAGGCAAACGGTTGCGACCCGCGTTTTGTTTCTGGGGTTTTGTTGGCGCAGGTGGAGACCCAACCGATGAATTGGTTATTGATGCCGGTGCAGCGCTTGAACTTCTGCATGCGTTTGCCTTGTTTCACGACGACGTAATGGATGGTTCGCTCACCCGCCGCGGCGAACCAACAACCAATGCAAAGTTTGAAGCCAGCCACGGTGCAAACAAGTTGGCAGGCGAGTCGCGCAGGTTTGGCGATGGCGTTGCCATTTTGGTTGGTGACTTGGCGTATGTGTATTCCGATCAGTTGATGCGCAATGCATCGCCGCAAGCGTGGACTATTTGGAATGAGTTGCGAATTGAATTGAACTTTGGCCAATACCTCGACATGTTGGGTTCGGCAATGAACGAACGTCGCCGCGAAAAGGCCGAACGCATTTGTCGATATAAGAGTGGTAAATACACCATTGAACGACCACTGCATTTAGGTGCCTTGTTGGCTGCACCAGCACGCGGAGATGAACTGATTCCAGTGCTTTCCACGTATGGCCTGCCACTTGGTGATGCATTTCAAATGCGAGACGACGTGCTTGGCGCATTCGGCGACACTGCAATAACTGGCAAACCAGTGGGTGACGACTTACGCGAAGGCAAGCCAACGCCACTGATGGCAATTGCCACCGCGCGTGCGAACGCTGCGCAATTGAAAGAACTGCAGTTAGTAGGCAATCAAGATTTAACGCCAGCACAAATTGCTCGTGTGCAAGAAGTGATTCGCGAAACTGGTGCGCTTGATGAACTTGAAACAGTCATCACCCGCCTGACCGATGAGGCCATTGCCGCCGTACAACATGTGCCGTTTGCGCAGTCGGTGTGTGACGAATTGATCACGCTTGCGGAATACGTTTCATGGAGAACGGTGTAACGAATTCCCGACCTTGGCGGTAGTGTTTAATTCATGGCCGTAACTATTCGCATTCCCACCACACTTCGTCCACTTTCCGGTGGCGCATCAACCGTTTCAGTTGAAGGCAACACGCTTGCAGAAGTACTTGCAGCGCTGAACGCTATTCACGCAGGCTTCTCTGACCGCTTGTTCGACGATGCAGGCAACCTGCACAAGTTTGTGAACATCTTCGTGTCAGATGATGATGTTCGTTACCTCGATGGGCTGAACACGAAGGTGCCAGCTGGCGAGACCGTGTCCATTATTCCTGCTGTTGCCGGTGGTTGCTGAGCGTTTTTACGCCACACGATCATGTTGCGACTGTGAGTCGTAATCCAGATACAGCTCATGGCAATAAAGCCAGGCTTGTTAAACACAATTGCGTACACCAGCCACGGAGCTGAACCACACAAGACCATGCCCCAGCCCCACCATTTGCGGGCGCCAACCAACCACATGCCGGAGATGCCGACAAATTCGAATCCCAGCAGGATCCAGGTCCAGGTTGCTTCGTTATGCATGGCTCAATTCTGACGGCAAAATGACCGCCGAAACCGCCGATTTACTGGCATAATAGGCACTATGGCAACTGAAACAGTGGTGTTAGACAAGATTGACAAGCAAATCCTCAGTATTTTGCAAACTGACGGACGAATCTCTTGGCAAATGCTAGGAGACCGCGTGCATTTGTCGGCCAATGCCGTTGCTGAGCGCGTTCGCCGCATGACCCGAGCTGGAGTCATTCGTGGGTTTAAAGCCGAAGTGAACCAAGCGGCACTGGGCCGCACGCTGGAGGCTGTAATCGACGCCCGCATGCCACACACCCAAGGGTTCGATGACGCGGTCATGAAGCGCGACGACGTGCTGTGGGCCTCTCACGTAACGGGAGAATCCGACATCACGTTGGCTGTGGCCTGCGATGGAACGGCCGGCCTCGACTCACTGTTGCGCTGGTTGCAACGTGAAGGTGCCACGGAAACCCGAACAGACGTGGTGCTGCGCAAGATCCGCTAACCCAACCCCCGTTTGATTTAGCAGTCTCGCTAGTAGAGTGCTAACGCTGTTTCAGGCAACACTACGGAGGTTCATCATGTCCAAAATGATCGCATTCGACGAGGAAGCACGCCGCGGCCTAGAGGCCGGCATGAACAAATTGGCTGACGCCGTTCGCGTCACCTTGGGGCCAAAAGGTCG
>CANIHL010000059.1 GCA_947467375.1 Acidimicrobiaceae bacterium
AACGCTGGTGTAAACGGCACAAAATCTGCAGCAACTTTCATTGGCTTCATCGGATCACTGGGGTCATTGTCAAATGAACCGATTGGCAAGGGAACTCGTCCGGCTGTTGGCGTTAACAGAATGTCCCAACCGTCTGCCCACCATTGTTGTACAGCGCGTCGATAATGCGAAGTTGAGAGAATTGCATTTGCGTAGTCAGTTGCCGAAGCATGTTTTGAATATTCGGCCATCGTCCAGTTCACGAGTTCAAAGTCGTCTTTGGTTACTTCGCGACCAAGCAATGCAGCAACACCTTCGCGCGCAACAGACATGTTTGTGCTCCATAGCGAAGTGAACTTTGGTGCAAACGATTGATCTTCCAAAGCTTTCGGCCAAGCAGCATCAACATGATGACCAAGGTCCTCAAGAACCTTTGCCACGATGCGCACACCTTGCGCACATTCAGGGTCGATGTCTCCGGGGACTGGTCGGTGATCAAGGAAACCAATTTTTAGCTTTCCTGTTGGTGCACCAACTTCTTGCAAATATGGACGCGATGGTGGTGGTGCGATTACGCGGTCGCCGACAGATGGACCCTCCACAATGTCGAGTAGCAATGCCGTGTCACGCACTGTGCGACTGACCACATGTTCAACGCCCAAATTCGTTTCGTCACGAAATGGTGCAGCGGTAATTCGACCTTGGCTTACTTTCAAACCAACAAGACCGCAACATGCAGCAGGGATACGTACAGAACCGCCGCCGTCTGTTGCATGAGCGGCCGGCACAATTCCTGCAGCCACGGCAGCGGCACTTCCACCGCTTGATCCACCAGCCATTCGATTGGTGTCCCATGGGTTGCGTGTTGGTCCCCAGGCTTCTGGTTCCGTTGTTGGCACGCTGCCGAACTCGGGGGAGTTTCCGCGACCAAAAATGACAAGGCCAGCGTTCATGAATCGCTGCACAATTTCTGCGGTGTATTCAGATTTGAGTGATGCTGCCTTCATCGCTTTATTTCCATTCGAAAGAGGAAAGCCCTTCATCGCCGCATGCAGGTCCTTCAAAATAAATGGAACACCTCGAAGCGGCATTGCGGCATTGCTCGGAAGATTGCGCGCCATTTCGCGTGCTGCATCGAACCATGTGAAGGTGAGCGCATTGATCGCCGGGTTCAGGTGCTCTGCGCGTTCAATCGCGGCATCGAGCAGTTCAACTGGCGTTACTTTTCCAGAGCGAACGAGTTCTGCTTGATCAATAGCATCAACCCATTGTGTGTCTTTGGCAAGTGATGACATCGCGGTTCCCCCTAATTGGTTAGGGTTTACGAACTGTGAGCAGTTCTGAACCCACCCCGCAACTTACTGCGCGAGATGTACTCAAATCTTCATCGGTACGTCGCATGCTCACCTCTAGCTTTGCTTTCTACGTAGGGGTCATGTTGCAGGCGGCAACGCTTGGTAAACATATCTACGACATCACAGGACGATCGCTAGATATCGGTTGGCTTGGACTTGCTGAATTTGGCCCAATTGCACTGTTGGTATTTGTGAGCGGCAGCGTGGCAGATCGGTATAACCGAAAATATGTTGCGGCGATTTCGCTAGCTGGCGAATTACTGTGTGCACTGGTGTTAGTGGGGTACTCACTGGCAATTCGCGCCGATGCGCATCCGGCGGTGTGGCCGTTTTTTGCAGTTGGTGTGGTGTTCGGATCGTGTCGAGCATTTTTGTCTCCTGCAACGCGCTCGATTTATCCGATGATTGCTCCAGATGGTGGGTTGCCACCAATTGTCGCCATGAGTTCTGCTGTGTGGACGTCGGCCATGATACTTGGACCTGCGGCTTCAGGGTTTTTGTATAGCGCAGACCCATGGATTGCATATGCGACGACTTCAGTGCTCATCGTGATTGGAATTGTTGGAATCTTGCGAGTGAAGTACTTGCGTGAACCAGCACCCCGTGACCCAGACGAAAAGGTTTCATTGCATTCGGCAATGGAAGGTCTGCGCTTTATTCGACGCACACCAATTTTGTTGGCTGCGATTTCACTCGACTTGTTTGCTGTGTTGTTTGGTGGTGCGGTTGCGCTGCTGCCAGTTATCGCCGAAGAGCAGTTACACGTTGGTGATGTGAAGTATGGATGGCTGCGCGCAGCCGGCGGCATTGGCGCAGCGACGATGGCTGCATTTCTTGCAATGCGACCTCTTCGTCGCAACGTTGGGCGATCATTGCTCATTGCCGTCGGAGTATTTGGACTCGGAACAATTGTTTTGGGAGACACGCATTCCTACACCGTTGCTTTTATTTCAATGGTCGTGCTGAGTGCAGCAGACATGGTGAGCGTGTTCGTTCGAGGTTCGATTGTTCCGCTCGTGACACCAGATGAAAAACGCGGAAGAGTGTCGGCGGTTGAAAATGTGTTTATTGGTGCAACAAACGAGTTGGGCGCATTTGAATCGGGAATTGCAGCACAAGCCTTTGGCACACCCGCAACGGTGATTGGCGGTGGCATAGCCACTGTGGCAATTGTTGGTGTGTGGTGGTTGGGGTTCCCTGCATTGCGCAATATTGATCAATTCAGCGATTTAGATACGAGCGAAAACCCCGCATAAAAAAACGTTCGGCAACTACTCTGTAGGTATGTCGAAACCCCTTAGGACAAGCGGCATTGTGCACGACTTCAAAACATTCATTAATCGCGGGAGCGTGGTTGATGTCGCGGTTGCTTTTGTCATGGGCGCAACATTCAAAACAGTGATCGATGCCGTTGCCGGTGATGGTAAAAACAATCAAGGAATACTCGGCGGTTTAGTTGGAGCCGTATTTGGCGGAAATCGCCCAAACTTCAATGAGAAAGGCTTAACCCTGAATGGGAGCTTCATCCCGGTTGGCGGCTTGCTCACTGCAGTCTTGAATTTTTTGATGGTCAGCACGGTGATGTTTTTCGTGATTAAGGCTTATGGTCGTTTCCATCGCGCAAAAACCGATGAAACAACGAACGAACTGTTGGCATCAATCCGCGACGAACTTCGCGAACAGCGTAAAAACTAGATGCGTCGGAACGGATTTTTTGCTGGCGTCGTTGCGACCCTCCTCGCGTTAGTTATCACCTTTGGCGCATATCGCTTCGTCGTCAATCGCAGCGAATATTTGAATGGCGTTGGCAGAATTCCCGGAGGCGACTTCAACGCACTCATTTCACTGCCAGATGGTGTGGACCTCACGTTTCCTGAATTGATTGGCAAAATGATTGGGCCACAAATTAAAGGCAACCGCGTGCTCATGATCGGCGATTCAATTTTTGCATCGACTTCAAATCGCTACGGCAATGAAATGTGCAACACGCTCACCAAACTTGGCTGGCAAGTGGCTGTAGAAGCACAAGCAGGAGAATTTATTGGTTTTGGCTCAAAAGTGCTTGGCCGAAGATGGGAAGAAGGTTGGGACACTGCGGTGGTGTTTCTTGGCACCAACAATGACGACAACATGACGGCATACGAAGAGAAGCTGCGCGAAATGTTTGATGTGCTTTCACAAAATCCATTCGTGGTGCTTACCACTGCCGAGTTTCGTCCGAAACAATTACAGATCAATGAAATCATCAAGCGTGTTGCTGATGAATACGGCAACGTAACCGTGCTTGACTGGGCGGCAGTGGCGCGTAACAACGGTTTGATTGGCAACGATGGAATTCACTTGACAGCAGATGGGCGATTAGTTCTTGCAACTGCGATTGCACGTTCTCTTGAGTTTGCACACGACCGCAATAATGGTCAGTGCTTAGAGTCTGTTTTCCACGATGACTCAAAAGTTTTGGACGCAATGCCAACAACAATTCCTAATGAAACGGTGACCACAGATGCTCCTGGCGGTGCAGTGGCAACTACTGTCGTCCCATGACAAATCGCATGAACATAGGAATTTTTGGCTCTAACAACGACAGCACCGTAAACGGAGTGCTGGCAGAAGCTAAAGCTGCAGAGCGTGATGGCTTTGCCTCCTATTGGCAGTCACAGATTTTTGGCCTGGATGCACTGAGCACGCTTTCAGTAGTTGGCCATGAGGTTCCTCGCATTGAGTTGGGCACCAGCGTTATTCCTACGTACCCGCGACACCCGATGATGTTGGCGCAACAGGCGTTAACTGCGAATCAGGCAAGTGATGGACGTTTGTGCTTGGGTATCGGACTCAGCCATCAAGTTGTCATTGAAGGAATGTTGAACCTGTCATTCGATAAGCCATTGCGGCACATGAAGGAATATCTATCAATTTTGATGCCGCTCATTCATGATCAAAAAGTGTCGTTTGCAGGCGAGACATTGACCACGCACGCAGAACTGACCATCGGCAAGCCACAAAGTTGCGAAGTTGTCGTTGCCGCACTTGGGCCACAAATGTTGCGACTTGCAGCTGCCATGACACAAGGAACGCTCACCTGGTGCACCGGCCCCGAAACACTGCGCACACTTACCGTGCCAACCATTAATGAAGCCGCAGACAAACTTGGAAAGCCAAAGCCTCGAGTCATTGCCGCATTGCCGGTGTGTGTAACTAAAGATGTTGAAGGTGCTCGCGCTCGAGCAGCACAGGTGTTTGCGGTGTACGGACAGTTGCCAAGTTACCGAGCGATGTTGGACCACGAAGGCGCAGCAGGCCCCGCAGATGTTGCCATCATCGGTTCAGCAAGCGAAGTGTTTGACAAAGTTGCAGCAATGCAAGAAATCGGCGTTACCGATTTCGGCGGAGTGGAGTTTGGTGCAACACCAGACGAGCAACACGACACGCGTGAAATGCTGAAGTCGCTGTTACAGCGCTAGTTCGTTATTTACGAACAGTTAGCTTGACGCCAGTATTGGCGTTAATTGCATCGAAGAAGTCGTTGCCTTTGTCGTCAACCACGATGAAGGCAGGGAAGTCTTGGACTTCAATCTTCCATACGGCTTCCATGCCAAGTTCCGCGTACTCGAGAACTTCAACTTTGGTAATGCAGTCTTGGGCAAGGCGTGCGGCTGGTCCGCCAATTGAGCCAAGGTAAAACCCGCCGTAGGTATTGCACGCATCGGTTACCTGCTTCGATCGGTTGCCCTTTGCCAACATGACGAAGCTTCCGCCCGCTGCTTGGAAATCTGCGACGTAGCTGTCCATTCGACCGGCTGTGGTTGGTCCAAAGGAACCCGAAGCGAAACCTTCTGGTGTCTTGGCTGGACCTGCGTAATACACGCAGTGATCTTTCATGTATTGCGGAAGTCCGTCACCGGCATCAAGACGCTCTTTGATTTTGGCGTGGGCAATGTCGCGGGCCACCACCATTGGCCCGGTGAGCATGACGCGTGTTTTCACTGGGTACTTCGACAACGTGTCCCGAATTTCTGACATCGACATATTGAGATCGATCGCTACAACTTCTGTTGCTAAGTGTTCTTCGGTAATTTCCGGAAGGAAACGAGCAGGATCGGTCTCTAGTTGCTCAAGAAAGATGCCCTTGCTGTTGATCTTGCCAAGAGCCTGACGGTCGGCACTGCAACTGACCGCCATGGCAACGGGGCAGCTTGCGCCGTGGCGAGGAAGGCGAATGACGCGAACGTCGTGACAGAAGTACTTTCCGCCAAATTGCGCACCGATACCGGTTTGCTGCGACAACGTGAGCATTTTTTGCTCAAGGTCGAGATCACGGAATGCGTGCCCAAGTTTGCTGCCCGATGTTGGCAATGAATCGAGGTAGTGAGCGCTGGCGAGTTTTGCTGTTTCAACAGCGTTCTCTGCCGAGGTTCCACCGATGACAATTGCAAGGTGATACGGAGGGCACGCTGCAGTGCCAAGCGTTTTCATTTTTTCAAATGCCCATGGCAACAACGATTTTTCGTTTAGTAGCGCCTTGGTTTCTTGAAACAAGTAACTCTTGTTTGCCGAACCGCCGCCTTTTGCCATGAAGAGAAACTTGTATTCATCTCCATCGACTGATGAGATTTTGATTTCGGCTGGCAGGTTGGTGTCAGTGTTTACTTCTTCGTACATGGACAGCGGTGCAAGTTGGCTGTAGCGAAGGTTGCTGGTGAGATAGGTGTTGTACACGCCGCGTGAAATGGCTTCTTCGTCGCCGCCACCCGTAAACACGAACTGTCCTTTTTTGCCTTTGATAATTGCGGTTCCTGTGTCTTGGCACATGGGCAAAACGCCTCCAGCAGCAATGCTCGAGTTTTTCAGTAGGTCAAGGGCAACGAATCGATCGTTATCGCTCGCTTCGGGGTCAACCATGATGTTGGCAAGTTGTTGCAAGTGGCTTGCACGAAGCAGGTGTGCAATGTCGCGCATGGCGTGTTCGGTGAGCTTGATGATTGCAGCAGGATCAACTTTGAGAAACGTTCCTTCGCTTGTTTCAAAAGTTGAAACACCTTCGTTTCCTAAGAAACGGTATTGCGTGTCATCTGCGCCAAGAGGAAGCAGCTCCGAGAATTCAAAAGGTGCTGGCGTTGGCTTAGCCATTACACGAGTGCCGGTGTGCCCTTGTAGGTACCTGGATCACCAGCAGCAGGAATTAACGGACGCGACCACTTCACTGTGTCGGCAATGTAGTTAGAAACTTCGCGCCAAGCCTTAGGGCTCCAACCTTGCGCACACTGTGGAACGGTTCCGTCTGACTGAATGAATACGAATGCGGGAAGTTCGGTAAGTCCAAGTTGCTTTACAAGCACACGGTCTGGATCGGTGAAGGTGAGAAATTCGTCTGCAAGTGGACCAAGGAATTTCTTGGCATCGGCTTCAGATGACGTAACAACAAAATTGACTCGCGTTGCAGAACCGGCAAACTCGTGAAGGATTCGTCCAGCAGTTTTGAGGATCCATGCACTTTCATTGGTGTACGGATCGATGACAATTGAAGCGAGGTGGAAGGTCGTCATCCATTCGCGCAATGGGCGGGCCTCGCCGTTGAGGGGTTTGAGTGAGGTGTCGAGAGAAGGTGCGTTTGCCACAGGATGAGACGGTAGCAAGTTAGAGCACTAGCGTCTCAACAATGCACCCGATTGAGCATCTGCGCTATGTGGCGCGTGCCACTGGATCCGACCCAGTTGCGCTGGTCAGTGAGACTGCGCAAGCGCTGTTTGGCTTGCATATGGAGCCCGCAGGCTTGGTTTTGGCAGCACGGAGAATTGTTGAGCGGCACCCGACGTGTGCGCCATTGTGGTGGCTGTGCGCTCAGGCGTTATCGGCCCTTGACCCGTTTGAGCGACTGTATGAACTTGAGTCAGAGATCGACAAGGATGCAACAACCGACCACCTACTTGCGCACATTGGAGACGCACAAGTGGTGTGCATAGTTGGGTGGAGTCCAACCGCACTCGAAGCACTGGTGCAGCGAGGTGATTGCAAAGCATTGGTAATTGATTCATTCGGCTTGGCAGACAGCGCAGTGAATGCACTGGAGCGTGTTGAAGTTGAAGCAGAAAGTGTGTCGATTGAGCACGCCGCACGAGCCATTGACATGTGCGATGTGGTGGTGCTCGATGCACTTGGTTGTGGTCCAGACGAATTCTTAATGACATCGGGTTCGCACGGTGTTGCCGCACTTGCATATGTTGCGCAGAAGCCCGCACTGGTTACCGCTCGCCGTGGAACGCGATTGCCGGCCGAATTGTGGGAAGCCATGAAGTCGCGCAACTTTGATGCACAACGACCATGGCGCACGGAAGTGGATGTTGTTCCGCGAGAGCTACTTCGCGCTGTTGTTGGTCCGCTGGGAATTGTGGACGCCTCGTTGTCGGTAGTGGCTGAATGTGCCCCTACGACCGAGATGCTCGTGCGCAGTGCGATGTAACCTGTAAGCCATGTCAGCACGCTCACGTAACCTTCCTCGCCGTTCATGCCTGTCAATTCCCGGCTCGTCAGAAAAAATGCTGGGCAAGGGTCCAGGAATTCCTGCCGACATGGTGTTCCTCGATCTTGAAGACGCAGTAGCTCCAAAAGAAAAGGAAGCTTCACGCGCAAAGATCGCAGCTGCAATTCGCGGCAACGACTGGGGCGACAAGGTGTTGTGCGTTCGTGTGAACGACTGGAGCACTAAGTGGACGGCCTACGACATCATTGAAGTTGTTGGCAATGCGGGTGAGCGCCTTGATGAAATCATGTTGCCAAAGGTTGAATCGGCAGCGCAGATTGTGGCAACCGACATGTTGCTTCGCCAAGTAGAAATTTCGGCAGGTTTGCCAATTGGCCACATCGGAATTGAAGCGCAGATTGAAACAGCGCGTGGACTCATCAACGTTGAAGAAATCTGTGCAGCAAGCCCACGACTTGAAACCATCATCTTCGGACCAGCCGACTTCGCTGCAAGCATGGAGATGCCGGTACTTACTGGTGGCGTGAAGATCGACGAGTACCCAGGCGATCACTTCCACTACGTGTACAACAAAATTTTGATGGCTGGACGAGCAAATGGCTTGCAAGTAATCGACGGACCGTTCCTGCACGTGCGTGACAGCGATGCGCTTCGCGAGTACAGCATGCGTTCACGCATTCTTGGATACGACGGCAAGTGGGCATTGCACCCAGACCAAGTAACCGTGTTGAACGACGTGTTCTCGCCAACGCAGGAACAGTTTGATAAGGCCTGGTCAATTCTTGATGCCTATAAAGAAGCAACTGAAGGCGAAGGAAAAGGCGCAGTCATGTTCGGAAACGAAATGATTGACGAAGCCAGCCGCAAGATGGCATTGAAGTTCATCTCACGCGGCGAGCGTGCAGGGCGCACGCGTTCGACACAAGCGTGACCAAACGTTTCGACGCAATTCTGTTTGATGCCGGTGGCATCTTTCTATTACCTGACCCCATTTCGCTAGGCGCAATTGTTCGCGCGCATGGTGGCGATGGTTCTGTAGAGAAAATGATGCGTGCCCACTATGCGGGCATGGAGCGTTTGGACAGCATTGCGTCCGAACTAGCGCGTGAAACCATTGAAGGATTTAGCTGGGACCCATACCGTGACGCATATGTAGAGGCCGCGGGAATTACTGGAACTGCTGCAGTAACTGCGAGCGAACAGTTGCAAAAAATGTTTTCACCGTTTTTATGGCGGTACCCAATTCTTGAATCAGCAGCCGCGTTGTGGCGCATGCACTTGCAGGGATTACCGATCGGCATCGTGTCGAATGCCAGTGGCCAGGTGGAAGCAACGCTTGCCAATCAGTGCATTTGCCAGGTGGGAACAGGTGCTGGAGTTCCAGTGCTCATCGTTACCGATTCACATGTCATAGGAACGGCAAAGCCACACGCAGGAGTATTCCGCGATGCGATTGCGCTCATGAATGACAAGGGGATAGGCAACGACCGAATTGCCTACGTTGGTGATTCGTATGTCAATGACGTAGTTGGCGCGCGCAATGCGGGACTTCACCCAATATTGCTTGACCCATACAACGATCACGCCAGTTATGACTGCGAGCGAATTAGCTCGTTACACGACTTGCTTGCGTTTATTTAGCGTTTGACTCTTCGACTAACCGGCGAGCGATCACTTTCAAACACAACGTTTCGTCGGCGCCTTCAAAGATTGATAGCACGCGAGCATCTACGAAGAGGCGGCTGACCGAGTACTCCTCGGCATAACCAAAACCACCGTGAATTTGCATTGCTTCGCGCGACACCCATTCGGCGGCTTTGCATACGTAGGCCTTCACCATGCTGGCTTCCATTTGGCCCTGGCCCTTACCCATCAATTTGGCAACGGCGTACGAGAACTGTCGTGAAGCCTGCGTGATTACCGCCATGCGGCCAAGCTTCACCTGAGTGAGTTGATATTCGGCGATGTTGTTGCCAAACACTTTGCGGTTGTTTGCGTATTCCACGGCGGATTCGTATGCAGCCTGCATCACGCCAACTGCACGCGCTGCGGTTTGCAAACGTCCATTTTCGAAACCGCTCATTTGGTAATAGAAACCGTTACCAAGTCCTGACTCTTCACCAATCAAATGGTCTGCAGGAACGAACCAGTTTTCAATCGCGATTTCGTAGCTATGCATACCGCGATAACCAATGGTGTCGATTGGACGACCTTCCATTTTTCCGCCACCAGGTTGCTTGAACATGAAGCCATGTGCTTCGCCTTGAGGTTTTGGAACGATGAACAAACTGAGTCCACGATGGGTTTTGCTGCGATCTGGGTCAGTGCGTGC
>CANIHL010000060.1 GCA_947467375.1 Acidimicrobiaceae bacterium
GTGCCCTCAAAGATGGTGTGAATCTTGGCGTCACGGTGCCAGCGCTCTACTGGGTATTCGCGCGTGTAGCCATAGCCACCCAAAATTTGGATTGCATCTTCTGTTACTCGAACCGACATTTCAGATGCGAAGTACTTGCTCTGTGAACCTTCGGCATTCTTGTAGCCGCCGTTTTTTGCAAGCCACGATGCACGCCAGATGAGCAAACGTGCTGCGTCAATTTGCGTGATCATGTTGGCAAGTTTGAATGCAATTGCTTGGTTCATGATGATTGGTTTGCCAAATGCATGACGCTCTTTTGCGTAATCCAATGCATATTCATAAGCCGCGCGAGCAACACCAAGTGCTTGTGCACCAACTGCCGGGCGAGTTGCTTCAAAGGTTGCCATTGCAGGCTGCTTGCCACTTGAAGTTCCTTCGCGGTAACGAGCAAGTTTGGCATCGAGCTTTTCTTTTCCGCCCAACAAGCAACGACCAGGTACACGAACATTGTCGAGCACCACTTCTGCTGTATGGCTCGCACGAATTCCGTGCTTCATGTATTTCTGACCTTGTGACAAACCTTTTGTTCCCGGAGGAATAATGAAGCTCGCTTGACCACGACCCTTGAGCTCTGGGTCAACTGCTGCAACAACAACGTGCACGTTGGCAATTCCACCGTTGGTGATCCAAGCCTTCGTTCCGTTAATTACCCACTCGTCATTTGCTTCGTCGTACACCGCACGCGTGCGCAAGTTCGACACGTCGCTGCCTGCGTCAGGTTCACTCACGCAAAATGCGCCAAGCTTCACATCGTCTGGCGTTCCATAACACTGTGGAACCCACTCCATCATTTGTTCTGGTGTTCCGTTGCCTGCAATACCGGCTGCAGCAAGACCCGAACCCATAATTGCCATGCCAATACCAGCATCGCCCCAGAACATTTCCTCAATTGCAACCACCATGGTGAGGCCAGTTGGGTCGGCCATTGCGTTCATGATGAAATCCAGACCGTACAAACCAATCTTCGCTGCCTCTTGCACAACAGGCCATGGGAACTCTTCTTTTTCATCCCACTCATGCGCGGCAGGACGGATGGTGTCTACTGCAAACTGGTGGATCCAGTTTTTAATTTGTAATTGGTCGTCGTTGAGTGCAAGTGAAAATTCAGCCATGCGCACAAGTTACCGCACGGTAAGCGCCACGGCTACTTCGTGCGGGTAACGGGAATTTGTAGCAATGCAGGCGCAATCGACTCCAAAATCAGCTTCGCACCTGGCTTATATACGTGTACGCCATCCCAGCGGTAGCTCAAGCTGTTGGCGACCTTTGGGTCTGAGCACCATTCCTTCGGGCCGCTCACGAAGTACACGCCATCATTTTCAGGGGCGGCAACTTCACGCATCAACGCATTCAGGTGACCCGTGCGCGAATCGTCACCACGCTGCGGCAATGGTGGAACTGGTCCACCTTTCGATTCAACCGGTCGCATACATGCAACTTCAAGCAAGGCAACGGCGACATTTTGCTTACGCAATGCATCGATGCCTCTCTGCAATTGTGTTTTGAAAATCGTGTCCGCAGGAACAGTGTTCAATTTGAATAAAAAGCTGTTGATCTGCAAGTCCATAACTTCCCACGCACCAATAACAACAAGTGCAACATCTGCACGCGATGTTGTTGCGGTTTTTGACCACTTGGTTTCAAAACCTGAACAATTGGCAAAGTTCCGACGAAACTTCCCTGTTGCTCCGCCAATGCCAACACCTCGGTCGTACACACCACAACCATCAATCGAGCCATCAGTGATACTGAATGTCTTTTCGATGCCACTTGGTTTGTTGATGGCTATGGCATGCGCTTGCGAGTCACCAACTATGAGTAGGCGGCGCGGAAGCTTTGCCAAGGTCGTGCTGGTTGCTGGAGTATTTGCAAGTGTGCTGGCCGGTGACGGAACACTCGTTGGCACTACGAACACCACGTCAGCATTTCCCGTATCAACCGAAACATCACGCGCCTGAATTCCTGACAACTGCACACTCGATACACCAACTAGCGCAGCAACCACTGCGGAAAGCACAACTGGTAAACGACGGCGCATGGCGGACAATTGTTGCCGTTGACGCAGCCAATTACCAATCGCTCCTTTTCGCGTCGGCACTTCAATGAATTGATAAACAAACTCATTCACGATGACCGTTGCCGTAAGTGCGTACGCAAGACGGGTTGATGACAGCCGTGCACTCGTGACCACAAAAATTGGCCAATGCCATAAATACAATCCATAGGAACGGCGACCAATTTCGACCAGTAGTGGAATCGACAGCACTTTTTTAACCAGTGAGTTTCCCGACCGTACGACCACCGCAATGATGACTGCCGATGCAACTGTTGCAGCAGCTAGACCACCCACATATAAACGCTCATCGGCAGCATGAATGAAGGCGGCGATGTAGCCAAGTACTGCGAACGCGGCTAATGCAAGCGCATCTGAAACAAAGGATCGAGTTTTTGCAAACTTGGTTACTGCTTTCTTCCATGGGCGCCAAGCGCATGCCAATGCTGCTCCAAGCAACAACCCGCTCGATCGAGTAAGCGTGCTGAGATACAAAAAGTTGATGCGAGTTTCATTATCGGCAATAAATGCCAGTGCGGTACCCACCATTACTCCAGCAGCCAAAAGCCCAATAACCACAGCCGAAATCCAGCGTGGAATACGCTTGTTACCCAACACAAATGTGAACACAATGGGCCACAGCACATACCACTGCTCCTCTACTGCAAGTGACCAGAGGTGACGGAGCATGGGCAATGAGTTCGCAGCAAAGTACGGCGTTTCAACGAAGTAGATCTGCCACCAGTTGGAGAAGTAGGCAAGTGCCGGCATTACATCGCGACGAAAATCTGCTGCGGAGTCTTTTGCAAAAAATGTCACTGCCACAAGTGCAACAACCAGCATGGTGAATAGTGCCGGCAGCAACCGACGAGCCCGCCGTATCCAAAATTGTTTAAGGCTCACCTTGCCCGACACATGCTGTTCATCAATCAGCAATGACGTGATGAGAAAGCCACTGACAACAAAAAACACTTCGACACCAATAAACCCACCCGGTATCCAATGAATTCCCGCGTGATACAAGATGACCGCTATCACACTGAGCGCACGAAGACCATCGAGTGCAGGCTGATAGCCCATGCGTGTTTCTTCGCTCATACTGCGCGATGCAACGAGCGACGTGATGCAACAACAATGGCAACGAGGTAAATACCAGCGCCAAGAGTGAACGGTGCACCAACTCCGATGTGATCAAAAGCCAAACCAGCAAGCGGTGGACCTATGACACGTGCAAGTGCATTAGACGATTGTTGAAAGCCAAGTATTTCCCCACGCTTTGCTTCTGGAGCAGAGTTAGCTACGAGTGTGGTGAGTGACGGGCTTGCAATTCCTGCACCAATGACCATGAATGCAAGTGCAAGGAATAACACCGGCCACACCACTGCAGCTCCCAAGAACAACATTCCCACTGCAACAAATACTTGGCCAACGCGTAGCAGCGGCAACGATCCGAACTTTTGTGTCAGCGGACCAATGAGCCCACCTTGCACTGCAGACATCAGTAATCCAACTGCAAGAAAAACCGCTGCCGTACCGGCTTCCGTCAAATTGAATCGTGATCCACCAAACAATGAAAATGTTGCTTCGAATCCTGCGAATGGAAGTGTCGAGAAAAACCCAATAACAACCCACGAAGAAATATTGCGGTGCTTGTGTTCATGCGTTTCGACTGGCTGGTGTTCCCGTGCTGTTTTCGTTTCAGGTAAGCGGATGATCGCTGCAACCGCGTTGATTGATGCGAGTACACCTGCAACATAAAAAGGAACGTGTGGTCCGCCGAGTGCAGCAAGACCACCAAGTGCAGGCCCAACGACGAACCCAACACCGAATGCCATACCCAACATGCCGAGCATGCGTGCACGTTGTTTAGGTGCACCAAGGTCGGCAATTGCGCTTTGCGCAACCGAAACACTTGCTCCCGATGCACCGTCAATTAGGCGACCCACGAACAACACCCACAGTGCACCCGCAGCACCAGTGATAAAGCTGCCGATTGCAGTGCCAATCAGCGAAATGACAATGACCGGCTTGCGGCCAACGCGGTCTGACCAGCGACCAAGAATTGGTGAGAACACCATTTGGGCCAATGAAAACGAAGCAAACAAGAGGCCCACTTGAAATCCGTTTGCACCAAAGCGGTCGGCATAGCGACCAAGAATTGGCGCGACAATTCCAAACCCAACCATGTCGAGCGCAACGGTTGACCAAATGACCCAAAAGCCGCGTGGCAACGGTTCCCGAACTGATTTTTCAGCGTTCATGATGAGTGGAACCGAATCTAACTGCGACGCACTCGCGTGCCGTCTTTCGTGGTTTCCACCACATAGCCGGCCGCTTGAAGTTCATTGCGAATGGCGTCTGCTTGCGCGAAATCTTTTGCTTTCCGTGCGGCATCCAATGCGTTCGCCCGCTCCACGATTACCGCATCGATGTCGTCACCTGCGCTCAATTTCAAACCAAGTGCTTGTGTCATTTCGGTAACTGCGCTTGCAAGTGCGGCAGTAGCGGCGCTGTCACCAGATTCTGCTGCAATATTTGCGCGACGAACTGCATCAAAAATGAGTGCCATGGCCGACGAAGTGTCCAAGTCGTTGTCCATATGCGTGCGGAACTGCGCAATCACGGTTGCATCTGCTTCGGTTTTTGGCAAAGAGGCATTCGCCATGCGGTTAGCGAAACCATCAAGACCAGCAAGCGAATTCACTGCAGCATCGATGTTGTCTTGACCAACTTTTACTGGTGAGCGGTAATGCGTTTGCAACAGCAACATGCGATACGCGCGTGGGTCATAGTGCTGTACTAAGTCCACCAGGTTCGTCACGTTGCCAAGGCTCTTTGACATTTTTTCGCCTTCAGTGTCAACTACAAATCCGTTATGCATCCAGTGCTGTGCAAACGTTTTTCCAAGTGCAACTGCTTGAGCACGTTCGTTTTCGTGGTGTGGGAATCGCAAGTCGGCGCCGCCGCAATGTAAGTCGAATCCTTCACCCAATAATTCCAAACTCATGACCACACATTCGCTGTGCCAACCTGGTCGACCTTCACCCCAGGGTGATGGCCAGCTTGGTTCGCCCGGCTTTGAAAACTTCCACAATGCAAAGTCGGCTGACTGACGCTTTTGTGCAGCACCGAGTACTTCACGATCGCCACCACCGCTCAACATGTCATCCAAACTTTGATGCGCAAGTAGGCCATAGTCGGGAACAGATGAAATATCTAGATACACACCGTCATCGGTGGCATAGGCGGCATTGCGTGACATGAGGTCGCCGATCATTGCCACCATTTGTTCTACATATTCGGTCGCGTGAGGAACATCGGTTGGTCGCAACACGTCAAGCTCACCCATTGCCTTAAACCAGATGTCTTCACACTTGTGCGTGATCTCGGTCCAGTCACGATTCTCTCGATTTGCGCGGTCAATAATTTTGTCGTCAATGTCGGTGATATTGGACACCAGTCGAACCTGCACGCCAGACCATTCCAAGTAGCGACGCAATATGTCGTACACCAACGTGGCTCGACCGTGACCCAAATGCGGTGGCCCGTACACGGTTGGACCGCACAAATAAATGCCCAACTTGCCTGGCTCTCGCATTTTCAGTTCGCGCACCTCGCGCGTAACGGTGTCGTACAAATGCAGCACGGGTCAAGCCTAGAGGCGCAACAAGATGTCAAGCCCAGTTGCGCTCCAATACAGTTGAACCGCGATGAACGTCCCCGAAAAGCCAACCCTCGACAACCTGGAATCCACTCTCATCGAAAAATGGGAGGCATCGGGCGTCTACACCTTCGATCGCAATGCACCACGCGACCAAGTATTTGCCATTGACACCCCACCGCCAACGGTCAGTGGTTCATTGCACATGGGACACGTATTTAGTTACACACACACCGACACCGTTGCGCGTTTTTGGCGCATGCGTGGCAAGAGCGTGTTTTACCCAATGGGTTGGGACGACAACGGATTGCCAACTGAACGTCGCGTTCAGAACTACTTCGGCGTGTCGTGCGACCCAAACGTTGCCTACGACCCAAAGTTCACCCCGCCATTTCGCGGCGATGTACCGAAGGATCACCGCGCGGTTGCGATTTCGCGACCGAACTTCATTGAGTTGTGCGTTGAACTTACGCACCAAGACGAAAAGATTTTTGAAGACCTCTTCCGCAGGCTTGGACTGTCAGTCGACTGGTCGTTGTTGTACACCACCATTAGTGACTACGCACGACGAACAAGTCAGGCAGCATTCATTCGCAACTTGTCACGTGGCGAGGCGTACGCGCAAGAAGCGCCAACGCTATGGGACGTTGACTATGGCACAGCAGTTGCACAAGCCGAACTTGAAGATCGCGAACGACCTGGTGCGTATCACTCCATCAACTTCGCGCGCACCGATAGTTCAGGAAACGTCACCATTGCCACCACTCGCCCTGAATTGATTCCAGCATGTGTTGCTCTCGTTGCTCACCCAGACGACCCGCGCTATCAACCACTGTTTGGAAAAACTGTGCGCACTCCATTGTTCGATGTTGAAGTTCCTGTCGTTGCTCACGAACTTGCACAAATCGACAAAGGCACTGGCATTGCCATGATTTGCACATTCGGTGACCTCACCGACGTCATTTGGTGGCGTGAACTGAATTTGCCAACGCGTGCAGTCATTGGACGCGACGGTCGCATTGTTGCCGACATGCCGGACTGGATTACTTCAGCTACAGGAACTGCCAACTATGGAGCACTCGCTGGAAAAGGTGTGAAGCAGGCGCAAACCGCAATTGTTGAAATGTTGCGTGCAAGCGGCGACATGAATGGTGAGCCAGAGCCAATCACTCACCCAGTGAAGTTCTTCGAAAAGGGTGACCGTCCTCTAGAAATCGTGACCAGTCGCCAGTGGTACATCCGCAACGGCGGTCGCGATGAAGTACTGCGTGCTGCATTGCTGAAGCGTGGCGACGAACTTGCATGGCACCCTGACTTCATGCAGCACCGCTACACCAACTGGGTAGGTGGACTAAACGGTGACTGGCTCATTAGTCGTCAGCGTTACTTCGGAGTTCCAATTCCGCTGTGGTATCCACTCACCGCCGCAGGCGAACCAGACTTCAATAACCCAATCATTCCAAGCGAATCGCAGCTTCCGATCGACCCAAGTTCCGACGTTCCTGCTGGCTTTACCGAAGCACAACGCGGAGTTGCTGGTGGATTCATGGGCGAACCAGACGTGATGGACACATGGGCAACCTCGTCGCTCACTCCACAAATTGCAGGCCGATGGATTGACGACCAGAAGTTGTTTAACAACATCTTCCCAATGGATGTTCGACCGCAGGCACACGACATCATTCGCACGTGGTTGTTCGCTACCACAGTGCGTTCGCACTTTGAGCACAACATTGCGCCATGGAAGAACGCTGCGTTGTCGGGTTGGATTCTTGATCCAGACCGCAAGAAGATGTCAAAGTCAAAGGGCAACGTAGTAACACCAATCGATTTGTTTGAGCAATACGGAAGCGATGCAGTTCGCTACTGGGCAGCAAGTGCTCGCCCTGGAGTTGACACCGCATTCAGCGAAGACCAAATGAAGGTTGGCCGCAAGCTTGCGACCAAGTTGCTCAACGTCACCAAGTTTGTACTTGGCTTCGGCGAAGCAAACCCAACTGCCACACCAACAGAAGCGGTCGACATTGCCATGCTCGCCCGCCTCGCATCTGTTGTCGACGAAGCAACGACTGCGTTTGAAACTTACGACTACGCACGAGCACTTGAAAAGTCGGAGTCATTCTTCTGGTGGTTCTGCGACGACTATGTAGAACTCGTGAAGACTCGCGCATATTCCGAAGGTGCAGGTTCCGACTCTGCTCGCGCAGCGTTACAACGCGCGCTCAGCACATTGCAACGCTTGTTCGCCCCGCACATTCCATTTGCAACCGAAGAAGTATGGAGCTGGTGGCAGACCGGAAGCATTCACCGTGCTTCGTGGCCAACTCGTTCAGACTTGCTTGGCGGAACTGCAACTATTGAAGCAACCGAAGACTTGCTCGACGCCGTGTGCAACGTGCTTGCTGTAATTCGTCGCACAAAAACTGAAGCAAAGGTTTCGCAGCGTGCAGAAGTTGAACACGTGCTGGTTTCTGCAACTGATGCGCAAACTTTGCTGTTGGATTTAGGTCTGGTCGATCTACTCAATGCTGGCGTTGCTCAGAAAATTGAATTCGTCTCGCAAGCAACTGAGCACATTTCAACAACAGTTCGCTTGTTGGCACAATGACCAAATATCAGCGCCCGCGCTCGCACTATGCGGTACTGATTTTCAACATTGCGATTGCCGCGTCATTACTTATTGTTGGTGGCGGCCTGCTGTATGCAGGTCAGCGTTTAGGAGCTCGCCAAGTTGTCAGCTTGAATCGTGGCGATGATGTTGCGGTAAACGAAGACGCAAATATTGCTCCTTCAGACCAATGGAACCTCAGTGAAGGCGACCTCGAGGCGAAGAACTTCCTCCTCACGGGCTCAGACAACGGCAGCTGCGTAGACCCAAATTCCCCATATGCAGGGGCTTTTGGCGACCGCACATCATTTGGCGAACGCAGCGACACCATCATGATTATTCGGGTCAACCCGAAGGACAACCAAGCTGCGTTTCTCTCATTTCCTCGCGACCTGTGGGTGAAGATTGCTGGATCAACACGATCGAACCGCATTAACACCGCATTCGAACGCAAGAACCCAAACACGCTTGCCGACACCATCTATCAAAACTTCGGAATCACCATTGACCATTACGTCAACATTGACTTCTGCGCGTTTAAAGAAATCGTTGACGCTGTTGGCGGGGTAAAGGTTCCATTCCTGTACGAAACCCGAGACAAGAAAACTGGACTGTATGTTCCAGCACCAAGTTGCTTCGAATTCAGTGGGGATCATGCTCTTGCATACGTGCGTTCGCGATCTGGCTACTCATATTTTGACCCTGCAAAAAACGCGTGGGTAAATGACGGGACTTCCGACCTCGGCCGCATTAGCCGTCAACAAGACTTCATTCGTCGGGCAATGCAACGTGCACTAGATAAAGGATCATCAAGTCCAAAAGTTGCAAACCAACTATTGAATGCAGCATTAAAGAACGTGATCACCGATGATCGACTTACACCCATCACCATGTTGCAACTTGCTCAGGCAATGCGCAATCTGAACACCAGTGGCATTCCTACGTACACCGTTGAAAGCTCTGGACAAATGATTGGCGACCAAGCCGTACTGGTTCCGCGAATTCAAAACGACACCATGCGTGAAATTCTTGCGCTGTTCCAAGGCAAAGCAAGTTTTGCAACACCGGGTTCTGCTGCGAACAATCCCTCGCCAGACACCACTTCTGCTGAAGGTGCAATGGGCGCAATCATTTCCACTGTTGCGTACTTGAATGCACAACCAAGCAACGGTGTTACTCCAACAACAATTCCTGTTGTTGCACCAGAGCAAAACACGTACGGCATTTCGCCGCCAAACGACCCAAGCTGTCGCTAGTCAAGAACGCGACGCATAGCGTCGGGAATATCACTAGGACCACTCACTGTTGTAAACCGTGCTCCAACAGCATCGGCAAACGCTCGCGCCTCTGCATCATCTTCCAACGGAGCAATCACTACAAGCTCGTCCAGTGAATTTGCTGCGGCTCTGGCATCGCCGTCCACTGTTGCTCGACAGTCAGACAACAGCACGGTGATTCGCCTTGATGCTTGTGAACGTGCCAATTGTTCGCGCGATGCATGTAACGCCCCAGCTAAGTCGGTCGTGCCAAACCCGCGAAGTGCAAGCACGGTGTTCACCACATCATCACCAGACTTGTGAACGTCTTGGGACTTGGCTGCAATCACGTCTTTTCCGAATACCAGCACGCTGTAGTCGGCAGGCTCCCGAGCAGCAATAGAGGCTGCAGCCA
>CANIHL010000061.1 GCA_947467375.1 Acidimicrobiaceae bacterium
AACGAACAGGTATTGCACTCCGGTCAATACGCGTTCCGTGACCGTCGCGCAAAGAAGGGCGAGTTCCGCAGCTTGTGGATTCAGCGCATCAATGCTGGTTGTCGTCAGAACGACTTCAGCTACAGCCGTCTTATTGCAGGCTTGAACAAGGCAGGCGTAACCGTTGATCGCAAGATCATGGCCGACCTCGCAGTTCACGATCCTGCTGCGTTCACGAAGTTGGTAGAAACAGCCAAGGGAGCGCTCGTCTGAGCGACGCTCGCCTCGGATTTTCACATCCACGAATTCAGAGACTGCGGCGCCTTCTTGGGCGCCGCAGTGCTCGTATTACGGACAATGCGTTTGTCATTGAAGGCCATGTCTTAATCGCTGAAGCGATCAGTGCTGGTTGGAACATTGAGGAGCAATTCATTGCACCTGGTGGAATGGCAGTGCTTGGCACGTCCGCTCGCACATTCGAATTGGAAAACGGAGTGCTTGAGCGAGTTGCAAGCACAGCTACGCCACAGCCGGTAATTGCCATTGCTGAACGTCGAGTCTCCGAAGTTGAAGAACTTGCATCATGTGAATGGATTGTCATTGCCGATCAAATTTCTGATCCGGGCAATTTGGGAACCATCTTCCGTTCTGCGGAAGCAGCGGGTGCATCTGGTGTGGTGCTCACGCCAGGCACGGTTGAAGCCTTTAACTCGAAAGTGGTTCGATCATCGGCCGGATCGATGTTCTACATTCCCGTGTTTGAAGACGTCACCATCGACGAAGTCAAAGAAGCCGGTTTCTCTATTGTCGGAACGTCATCACACGAGCAGCGTGGAAGTTTGCCGTTTACGGAAGCATCCCTTACGGGAAGAATCGCAATCGTGGTAGGCAACGAAGCTCACGGCATGGACGATGCCCATTTGGTGGACCAATGGATCACCATCCCTCATCGTGGTCGAAGTGAAAGCTTGAATGTCGCTATGGCGGCAACCGTGGTGTGTTTCGAAGTCGCTCACCAGCGCGACAACGCAAACTAACCCCGTTTCGAAAATCTGGAACGACTAGCGTCAATAGACGAAATGTCATCTTCAAGCTCACTTGCTAGCGAAATTTCGCAGGCCCAAACTGGGGCCTTATCGGCCATTGCGGGCGCATCTGACGCCGCAACTTTGCGGGCAGTTCAAGCAGATCTAGCAGGCAAGAAGTCGGCACTTACCGTCCTACGATCCCAGCTTGGCAAGATCCAAGATGCGGATGAGCGCAAATCTGCGGGTCAGGCAATTAATGCCTGCGCTCAAATAATTGAAGCGGCAATTTCTGAGCGAATGTCGCTGTTGCTTGCTGGGGAGCGGGCTCAGCAAGTTGCATCAGAGGCCATGGACTTGTCCGAGTTTGTAAGCGCGAAACGACGGGGCAGTACCCACATCGTCACTCAGGCAACTCAGCGATTGGAAGACGTGTTCATTGGTCTTGGGTTCCAAGTTGCCGAAGGCCCAGAAGTTGAAACCGATTTCTACAACTTTGAAGCATTGAACATGCCAAAGACGCACCCTGCGCGCAGCGAGTTCGACACCATGTTCATCGAACCTGCATCCGCTGATCAAGAACCCAATTCGGTTCTGTTACGCACGCATACATCACCTGTACAAATTCGCGTTATGCAAACGTGGAAGCCACCTATTTATGCAGTCATGCCAGGACGCGTGTTCCGTCGCGATACACCTGATGCAACGCACATGCCGGTGTTCCACCAAATTGAAGGCATCGTGGTTGACAAGGGAATCACGTTTGCGCATTTGGCCGGAATTATCGAAGCATTTACCAAGGCATTTTTTGGAAACGAATTCACCAGCCGGCTTCGCCCATCGTTTTTCCCATTCACCGAACCAAGCGCGGAATTCGACATTCGGAGAGCGAACGGCGCATGGATCGAATTGGGCGGCTGTGGCATGATGCACCCGAACGTGTTGCGTGCTGGCGGCATCGACCCCGACGAATACACCGGGTTTGCATTCGGATTCGGAATTGATCGCATGGCAAAAGAGCGACACAACGTTGAAGACATTCGCGAGATGTATACGAATGACCTGCGTTTCTTGAGGCAGTTCTCGTGAAAATTTTGCATTCGTGGCTGAACGAGTTCGCCGATTTCGGCAACGATGTTGACGCTATTGCCGATCGCATTACTCAACTTGGATTAGCAGTTGAATCCGTCGATCGCGTTGGTACGCCGGTAAAGGGCGTAGTGACAGCGAGAGTGCTTCGCTTGGAGAAGCACCCAGACGCAGCAAAAGTGACACGCGTATATGTAGACGCAGGCGACGGTGTGGAGCGGCACGTGTGGTGTGGAGCCACCAATATGCAAGCAGACGACATTGTTCCGCTTGCAACGCTTGGTACCAACATGCCCGATGGGCGAGTCATCACTCAACGCGGAATTTTGGGAATTGATAGTGAGGGCATGTTGTGCTCGGGCACCGAAATCGGTTTGAGTTCAGACGGAAGCGGCTTGCTCATTCTTCCGAAGGGCACAGCGCTTGGACAAGATGTGTATGAAGCCCTTGGCGTTGACTCAGATGTTGTCTTCGACTTAGACGTCACCAGAAACCGTCCTGACTGCACTGGTTACTTGGGTGTAGCTCGAGATTTGGCCGCAGGCATGGGCAAGCAACTGACTCTTCCGAAGGTTGATCAATCATCAACAGGGAAGTCGTTGACGGTTCCTGTGGATATTTCGGCACCAGAGCGATGTAGTCGATTCACTGTGCAGGTCATGTCGGGGATCACTGTCACGCAGTCACCTGACTGGATTGCGCGACGACTCGCACGTGCCGGAATGCGATCGATCAACAATGTTGTCGACGTTTCGAACCTCGTGAATCTTGAGCTCAATCAACCAAACCACGCATACGACTTTGATTCGGTGAAGGACGGGTTCATCGTGCGTCTAGCGCGAAGTGGTGAGCAATTCACCACATTGGATTCTGTGGAGCGCACATTGTCGAGTGGCGATCTACTCATCTGCAATGCACAGGACAAACCGGTTGGTATCGCGGGCATTATGGGCGGACTCGATTCCGAAGTAACCAATGCAACAACGTCGATTGCTGTGGAGATTGCCTACTTCGAACCAGATGCCGTGCGTGCCACATCAACGCGACTAGCGCTGCGCACGGAGGCTTCGCTCCGCTTTGAGCGCGGGGTTGATCCGTATGGTGCAGAATTTGCAGTTGCACGTTTCGCCGAATTGCTCCGCCTTACGTGTCCAGGTCTTGTTGTGCACGCAGGAGCCACGGATGCACGTACTGATGCGTTGCCTGCTCAGGTACGAACAACACCGGTGCGACTGAACACCATTAAGCGAGTGTTGGGAATTGATGTAACGGCAAAAGCGTTGGAAGATCTCATTGCGCCGATCGGTTTCACCATTGTGAAGTCGGCAACTGATGAAGTAGTAAATGTCGGCATTCCATCGTGGCGCAACGATTGCACGAGTGAAATCGACATTGTCGAAGAAGTTGCGCGTCACTTCGGGTATGACAATTTGGGCAAGATCGTTCCAACTTCGCCAGTGCATGGTCGTCTTTCCGATGTGCAACGTCGCCGACGCATTTTGCGCGAAATCGTCGTGTCTCTTGGTGCAAGTGAAGCAATGCCGAATCCGTTCCTCGCACCAGGCGATCTTGCAAAAGTCGGGCTCAGCGAAGACAACGCACTGAAACTAGCGAACCCATTGGTCGCCGAAGAGAGCGTGTTGCGCACGTCGCTTGTGCCGGGAATGTTGAAGTCAATTGCGTATAACCAATCGCATCGCATTCGTGACATTTCATTGTTCGAAATTGGTCATGTGTATCCACAGGGCAAAGAGATCCTTCCCGATGAATTCGAATCACTGTGCATCATGGTTGCTGGCGCAGACGCTTCGGTTGCAATGGATTTGTGGAGTCAGGTCTCATCTGCGTTGGGCGTTGGTGCTCAACTTTCACAAGACCAACCACCTGCTGGGTATCACGCAACACGCAGTGCCCAACTCAAGCGCGGGAAGATGGTGCTGGGCTCGGTTGGTGAAATCGATCCAACGGTGTTGGCCAATGCGGGAATCGTTGGACGCGTCGCCAGTCTGGAAGTGAACCTTTCGGTTGTGCTGAGCGAAGTTCCAAAGCCGCAGTCGGCACAAGTGGTGAGCAAATATCCATCGAGCGATTTTGACCTGGCTTTTGTTGTAGCCAACAGTGTGCCTGCGGCCAACATGGTGAAAGCCCTGCGACAGGCGGGTGGCAATTTGCTCATTGACGTGGCGCTGTTCGACATTTACCGAGGTAAGGGCGTAAGCGAAGATGCTCGCAGCCTGGCCTATCGGTTGCGCCTGCAGGCTCCCGATCGCACGCTGACCGATGTGGAAGTATCGGAAGTGCGGGCAAAGTGCATTGCCGCCGCCGAAAAACTGGGCGCAACCCTGCGGGGGTAGCAATTTAGGTCGTTGCATAGTTATGCGACTATCTGTATAATTATGCAATGATATCTGTTGGCATAATTGGCGCATCTGGGTTTACTGGCGCAGAGCTATTGCGTATTTGCGCCTCTCATCCTCACTTTGAAGTGAAGTACGCAACAGGCGATTCTCAAGCAGGGACGCTTGCGCGGTCGCTGTATCCATCGCTTGCAGCAACGTATCCAAATTTGGTGTTCGAAGAATTTGAGTTAGCAAAGGCCCTTGCTTGCGATGTGGTGTTTCTTGGTCTGCCGCATGAGGCGTCGCTGGAACTCGTGCCGCAATTAGTGAACAAAGTGAAGCTGGTGGTCGACCTCTCGGCGGCGTATCGATTAACCGATGTTTCGCAGTATCCGCAGTGGTACGGGTTCACTCACACCCAACCCGAATTAGTGGCCAGTGCGGTGTATGGACTTCCTGAGTTGAACCGCGAAGCATTGAAGACTGCGAAGCTGATTGCAACGCCAGGTTGTTATGTAACAGCGGCAAGTTTGGCGCTGACACCATTAGTTAAGGCTGGCGTAATCAATCCGCAAGGCGTCATTGTCGATGCAGCTTCTGGTGTTTCCGGCGCTGGTCGTGCAGCAAAACATTCGAACTCGTTTAATACGGTTGATGAAGACTTCACTGCATACGGATTGCTCGACCACAGACACACGCCAGAGATCGAACAAGTAACTGGTGCGCAGGTCTTGTTCACTCCACACCTTGCGCCAATGAATCGCGGCATCCTTGCTACGTGTTACGCGCGGCCAACTGCAGGCACAACGCCAACAACGGCATCGCTATTGGCAGTACTCGCGCGTGCATACGCGAAAGAGCCGCTCATCGTTGTTGGTCAGAATTCACCTTCAACCAAGGCAACGCTCGGAACAAACGTCACGCATATCACCGCGCGTTACGACGAGCGCACGGGTTATGTGATGGTGCTGAGCGCACTCGACAATTTGGCAAAGGGTGCCTCGGGCGGGGCAGTGCAAGCAGCAAACGTAGCGCTCGGTCTGAACGAACTTGACGGACTGTCAATGGTGGGGATGTATCCATGAGCGAATTGATGAACGAATCGCATGAGCGGGTTGGCGCGCTGCTGATTGAAGCGTTGCCGTACATTCAGCAGTTTGCTGGCAAGACAGTTGTTGTGAAATACGGAGGCAACGCGCTTGCTGGAGCGAGCGACGCAGATGCCGCAGGTACGTTTGCTCAAGACATCGCACTCATGCACGCGGTCGGTATCAAGCCGGTAGTCGTGCATGGTGGCGGACCACAGATCAGCGCACTCATGGAACGCCTTGGTAAGAAGCCAGAGTTTCGCAATGGCCTACGAGTAACCGACGCTGAGACGGTGGAGATTGCCAGCATGGTGCTGCTCGGCACGGTGAATCCGCAATTGGTTTCGGCAATCAATGTTCATGGTGCGTCTGCGGTTGGTGTTTCCGGACAGGACGCTGGTTTGTTGCGCGTTACCCAGCGCGATCCCGAGTTGGGTTTTGTTGGCGACATTGCTTCCGTAGATCCAACGGTGTTGAAGAGCGCCATTGCTGACAATGCGGTTCCTGTTGTAGCCACTATCGGTTCGGATGCTCTTGGTCAGGCGTACAACGTCAATGCCGACACTGCTGCTGCAGCAATTGCTGTTGCGCTGGGTGCTCAGAAGCTCATTTATCTCACGGATATCGAGGGGTTGCGCGCGAATAAGGACGATGCTTCGTCAATCATTCGTCGCACTACGGCAACAGAGATTGCACGGCTCATGGCTGACGGGTCAATAGATGGCGGCATGATTCCGAAAATGGAAAGTTGCGTAGAAGCGATCACCAGCGGAGTGTCTCGTTGTCACATATTGGATGGACGCATTCCACACGTGTTGCTTATTGAGTTATTCACCATTGCTGGTGTTGGAACCATGATTACTGCAGAACAGGAAGTAGGGAAGAAATGACATCGCACGCTTTTGCCACATCGGGTAACTATTGCCCTTTCATTCCCGTATTCGGACCACCTCAGGTGATGTTCGAGCGTGGTTCGGGAACCGAACTGTGGGACGTCGATGGCAAGCGCTATCTCGATTTTCTCTGTGGTATTGCCGTTACGTCGCTTGGTCATAGCAACTCTGTCGTAACCGCCGCAATTGCAGAGCAAGCTGCAACGTTGATGCACGTCAGCAATTTTTTTGCCAATCCTGTTGCAACTGAAACAGCAGTACTCGTTGACGAACTGTTGGGCGGTGGAGGACAAGTGTTCTTCTGCAACTCTGGTGCCGAAGCCAATGAAGCAGCAATCAAATTGGCACGTAAGTTCGGTGGTCGCGGTCGACACACCGTGGTCAGTGCGTTAGGAAGCTTCCACGGCAGAACACTGGCAGCACTCGCAGCAACTGGTCAACCCGCCAAGCACGAACCGTTTCAGCCGATGCCACAAGGGTTCAAGCATGTGGTATTTGACGACGTTGCTGCCCTTGATGCTGCAGTCGATTCATCCGTAGCCGCAGTATTGCTCGAGCCGGTGCAAGGTGAAGGTGGAGTTATTCCTGCTTCGCAGGAGTACATGAAGTTTGCAGAGAAGATTTGCCGCGAACGTGGCGTGTTGTTGATGATCGACGAAGTGCAAACCGGTTACGGAAGAACCGGTACATGGTTTGGTTTCGAGCATTACGGCATTTCGCCCGATGTGGTGATCATGGCAAAGGCCATGGGTAACGGAATGCCGATCGGTGGAATTTGGGCGAAGAAGGAAGTGGCTTCAGTATTTAAACCTGGCGACCATGGCAGCACGTTTAGTGGAACGGCAATCGCAACTTCGGCTGCACGCGCGACCATCAAGGAAATGCAACGGCTGAACGCTCCGCAAATGGCCCGTGAAAAAGGTGCGTTACTTACCTCGTTGGTGCAGGCACTTCCTCAAGTTGTGTCAGTTCGCGGACGTGGTTTGTTGTTGGGCGTCGAACTTGCAGAGGGAATTGATGCCAAAGAGATCCAACTGCAGTTGTTGAAGAATGGATTAGTGACGAATGCAGTAACGGGAACGGCATTACGACTTGCTCCACCGTTAACGGTGACTGAAGCAGAGATTCGTGAAGCAGTTGGCATCATTGCTGCTGCACTGGCAGGTGTGCGGTCATGACGCATCGCAATTTCATGCACGCCTACGACTTGTCGGCTACCGAGTTGCAAAGTGTGCTGACTCTCGCAGAAACACCTATTTCGAAACTTGGCCGTCCGCTGGATGGAAAAGGTGTTGCGCTTATTTTCGAAAAGCCGTCCAATCGCACTCGGCACAGTATGGAAATGGCTGTTGTCCAACTTGGCGGACACCCGGTGTATACCCGTGGCGAAGAAGTGGGGATGGACGTTCGCGAGTCGGTGGAAGACATCACAAACGTGATGTCGGGATACCACGCCATGTTGTGCGCCAGAGTGTTTGATCACAGTGTGTTGCACCGAATGGCTGCGGTTTCATCGGTGCCTGTTGTGAACATGCTCAGCGATTTTGCACATCCGCTACAAGCTGTTGCCGATGTGTTGACGATGCAGCAAAGCCTCGGCAAACTTTCTGGAAAAACGGTGACCTATGTTGGAGACTTCAACAATGTTGCGCGTTCACTGTGCGAAGCATCGGCAATGCTCGGCATGCATATTCGTCTCGGTTGTCCAGAAGGGTACGACGCGCAAGACAATGAGTTGTTAGGGCTAACAGAGCTTGGCGCCGCTTCTGTGGAGCAATATCGCGACATTGCGATTGCAGTGACTGGCGCACATGCCGTACATACCGACACGTGGACGTCGATGGGGCAGGAGAGCGAATCGGCCGAACGTGAAAGCGTCTTCACCGGGTTCGAAGTAACGAACGAAATAATGTCGCTCGCAGATTCGAATGCGATCTTTATGCACTGCTTGCCAGCGCATCGTGGCCAAGAGGTTTCACCATCGGTCATCGACGGACCGCAAAGCAAGATCTATCAGCAAGCACACAACCGAATGCATGCAGCACGTGGAGTGCTCGCATTTCTTATGGGAGTACAACAATGACCACAAAAGTTCAGCGCCAGGGTGCGGTTGCGCAATTGATTGCCGATCACGATGTCACTAGCCATACACAGCTAGTGACGTTGCTCAAGAAGTCGGGAATCGTGGCAACGCAAGCAACCGTTTCACGCGACTTGGAAGATATTGGCGCCGTCAAAGTGCGTACCTCGCACGGTGAGACCGCGTACGCAATTCCAGAATTTGAACCCGATCGCATTGCGCCACTTGAACAACTTCGTCGTGTGCTTGCTGAATGGGTGGCAGACATTCAAATTAGCGAACCCATTGTCATCATCCGTACACCACCGGGCTGTGCACATGTTGTTGCATCGGCGCTTGATCGTTCGCGCATTGAAGGACTAGCTGGCACTGTTGCCGGCGACGACACCATGTTCTGTGTAGCCAGTCAAAATTATGGCGCCAAGAAACTTGCAGCGCATCTTGGCAAGCTCGCAGGCTTGCAGAAAACGAAAGGTTCGAAATGACCGATAACAAATCACAGCCACTGTGGCATGGAAGGTTTAGCAGCGGTCCTGCAGAAGAGCTGTTGGCATTCACCGAAAGTTTGTCGTTCGATAAGCGGTTATGGAAGGACGACATCGCAGGTTCGATTGCGCACGTGAAAGGACTCGGTCATGCAGGAATCTTGCCGCAATCTGAAGTTGCTCAAATTGAATCCGCTCTGCATCAGGTGGCAGCAGAATTTCTTGATGGCTCATTTCAATTCGTAGACGGCGAAGAAGACATCCACACATCCATCGAACGCCGTGTCACTCAAATCGCCGGTCCAGTTGGCGGCAAGGTGCACACTGGTCGAAGCCGTAACGATCAATGTGTTACTGCACTGCGCCTCTGGACCAAGCGCGAGCTTGCGGCCCTTGCAGAGCGTCTGATTTCTCTCTGTGAGGTGCTCACGCAACGTGCCGACCTGGCAGGGTGGGGAACAGACGGTGTGTATCTGCCTGGTTACACCCATGTACAACGTGCTCAGCCAGTGTTGCTTGCGCACCACCTCATGGCGCACGCTTGGGCCTTTACTCGCGAC
>CANIHL010000062.1 GCA_947467375.1 Acidimicrobiaceae bacterium
GCAGATGCACGCACTTCAAGTGGGCATGGAGCAACTCGCTGGTTTACGTAGCGACCCTTCACGACAACTTCGCAATCTGCAAACATTGCATCGCCGGTGTTGTCTGGCATGCCAATGGCTGTGCTGTCGAATACCACGTTGCTGCCGCACTCTTCATAGATGTGTGTGGTGCTGGTCATTGCTTGTTCGATGTCGATCAATACTTCAAGAGTGTCGTAGTCAACAATTACTTTTTCAGCAGCATCTTCGCCTTGGTTTGCAAGCTTGGTGAGCACAACCGCAACAGGTTCGCCTACGTAACGAACTTTGTTGCTCGCAAGCAACGTGCGCTTGGCCATTGGGTTGAATGTGGCAGCAACTGGTTCAAGACCGAGATCAGCAGCCGTATAAATCGCAACGACGCCAGGAGACTCAAGTGCGTCGGCAACATCGATTCCCAATATGTTGGCGTGTGCAACTGTCGATCGAACAAAGGTTGCGTGAAGTGCACCGACAAGAAGTGGTTCACTATTGAGGTCGTCTACGTACACGCCACCTGTTGTGAGGAACTTCGGATCTTCTTTACGAAGTACACGGTTTCCAAGAATGCTTCCAGCCACAAAATCTCCTAACGATTTGTCTGAGGACAGGTTAGGGGGTAAACGGCTGTAGGGAAATTTCGCCCTGGGCAGCCTTTTTCGCAGACTCAAGACTGCGCACCAACAACATGGTGGAAACAATGGTGTACGGCCAACGCTCGGGGAGGGCCGTAGAAAGGGCTGGCATATCCATCATTGGCAAGCGGCGCTCATTGAACCGGAGGTAGCCAAGTTGGGTGCGAATGGCGTCTTGCAAACCTGCCTCGGTTTTTAAGTAGGTCACTTGGTCTTGCAGGTTTTCGATGACGTCTTCGTACTGGGCGAATTCAATTTCTTTTTGTGCGATGAGATTGCGCTGGTTGATGTACGAGCGAACGGGAAACACCGACATCGCAACCACAAGTGCAATGATGACTCCGATTGCAAGCGGGGTGCTGGCCACACGAAGTTTGCGACTGCGAACGAGTCGAATTTCGGTGGTTGCCATCCCTCTATTCTGGCCTTTAGCGCTGATGCAATTGCGTCATCTCCAAAGCTCAGCTGGCTATTTGCGCGGTGCGAGTGCGGCCTTGCCCATGAACTGGGCTTTTGATCCGAGCTCTTGTTCGATTCGGAGCAATTGGTTGTATTTGGCAACACGGTCACTGCGAGCAGGGGCTCCGGTTTTAATCTGACCGCAGTTTGTTGCCACGGCAAGGTCGGCGATGGTGGCGTCTTCGGTTTCTCCACTGCGGTGGCTCATGACGCTGGTGTAGTTGTTGCTCGTAGCAAGCGCAATGGTGTTCAGAGTTTCGGTCAGCGTGCCAATTTGGTTCACCTTTACGAGCACGCTGTTGGCAACGTGTTCGGTAATGCCGCGCTGCAGGCGCGAAACATTGGTGACGAATAGATCGTCGCCAACAAGTTGAATTTTGCTGCCAAGTTTTTGTGTGAGCGTGGACCATCCGGCCCAGTCGTCTTCTGCCATTCCGTCTTCAATAGACACGATTGGATATTTGCTCGCAAGCATGTCCCACCACGAGGCGAGTTCGTCGCTCGTCAACACTTTTCCTTCACCTGACAAGTGATACTTGCCATCTTTAAACAACTCACTCATTGCCGGGTCAAGTGCGATGGAAATGTCTTTGCCAGGTGTGAAGCCAGCAGCTTCAATTGCTTCCACCAAGATTGAAATTGCTTCTTCGTTGCTTGCAAGGTTTGGCGCAAATCCACCTTCGTCGCCAACTGCCGTTGCCATTTTTCGTTTATGCAAAATGGACTTCAACGTGTGATACGTCTCGACGCCCCAACGCAACGCTTCTGAAAATGATGTTGCGCCAATTGGCATTACCATGAACTCTTGCAAGTCCACGTTGTTGTCGGCATGTGCGCCACCATTCAACACGTTCATCATTGGCACTGGAAGTACACATGCTGCTTCGCCACCAATTGACTTGTACAACGGAAGTCCGCGCTCGCTGGCGACTGCGTGTGCATTGGCGAGGCTTGCTCCAAGAATTGCGTTAGCGCCAAGATTGGATTTATTCGGTGTGCCATCAAGTGACAACATCAATTCGTCAATTGCTTGTTGGCTCGATGCATCTGCGCCAACTAATGCAGCAGCAATTGGGCCGTTCACATTGCCGACAGCCTTTTGCACGCCTTTGCCCAAGTAGCGAGTGCCACCATCGCGAAGTTCTACAGCTTCGTGTTCGCCAGTAGAAGCACCGGAAGGAACGATGGCTCGTCCTCGGGCGCCAGATTGCAACGTGACTTCAACCTCAACGGTTGGATTTCCGCGAGAGTCCAGAACTTCGCGACCGACTACGTGCTTGATTGTGCTCATGGCTACACGCTAGTCAGCGCACTAATTCACGTTCACTTCCGTGTTTTAGCTTCATCCCACAGTGCGTCAAGCGTGGCAAGGTCTGCGGCATGTAGGTCGATGTTGCGCTGGATTGCAAGCGCCTCAACGTGTTCAAAGCGAGCGCGGAATTTATCGCTGGCCACACGTAACGCGGTCTCGGCGTCGTGGCCTAAGTGGCGCGACAAATTCACCACGCTGAACAGCAAATCGCCAAGCTCCATGCGCACCGCTTCTGGGTCGGCTTGTTGGGCAATGGCGTCGCGTATCTCGGCGGATTCTTCGCGAATCTTGTCGAACGCGCCATCTGCATTGGGCCAATCGAAACCAACATCGGCAGCGCGCTTTTGCAACTTGGTCGCATACGACAAGGAAGGTGCAGCCTTTGCAACTCCACTAAACACAGAGTCGGACTTCGTGTCACTTGCTTGACGTTCTTGGCGCTTCACTTCGTCCCAAGTGCTCACTACATCGTTCGCGCTGTTTGCAACAACATCGCCGAAAACGTGTGGATGCCTGCGCACCAACTTGTCATGAATTGAACGAGCAACATCGGCAAGCGTGAACCTGCCTTGTTGTTCGGCGATCGTGGCATGAAATTCCACTTGATACAACAGGTCGCCGAGTTCTTCAATCAGTGCGTCGTCGGTTGCTGGGTTGTCGGTATCAAGTTCGTTGATGGCGTCAACTACTTCGTACGTCTCTTCAAGCAAGTGCTTAATGAGTGAATCGTGCGTTTGCTCGATGTCCCAGGGGCATTTCTCACGAAGTGTGCGTGCAAGTTGGTGCAGCTTCACCATCTCGCCAGCAATGGGCTGAGCAAGTTGAGGAATGTACAACGTAGTGAGGTGGTCTGCAGGAAGTACTCGATCGAGTTCTTGCCACGTGGTGTGTTCAACACGCTGGTCGGGGAGTCCAAGGTGGTGCAGTAGTACGACTGGTTCATCGCCAACTGCTTCATCGAATGACAACTTCACATCAGACAACACCCAGTCGGCATGCACCTGTGCAACAAGCAACGGTCCGCGCTCGTTTGCTGCCTCTGCAGCAAAACGGTGACCATCAATTAAACGAACTCCGGCATTCACTGGGTCAATGCCGAGAGCCTCCCATGCAAGATCGAGAAAGCTCATTGCTGGCAGAACCAGCACTTCAATGCGTGTGTCTGTACGAAGCTGAGTCACGCTCGTTTCAAGAAGTAGTGGCGAACCCGGTACTGCATACAGCACTTCGCCGTGTTCATTGGCAGCGGCCACCAGAGTTTCAGTTATTGCTGCATAGACGTCGTCAAATGTTGGTAGCGATTCGTATAGGTGATCAAAACTCTGGGCAGCAGGGAGCAGGTCGGCTGTGGGGTGCTGGCGCGTACGCACGAATTGGTGCGGGATTGATGCAATTGCTTGCAGCGTCGCTTCAGTAACTGTGTTTCGCGGGCCAGGTCCTAGACCAACAATGACAACACGACCAACCGAAGTGCGATTGCTCATGTCGAATGCAATTTACAGGTCGGTGATTTTTCCGGTTGCTGTATCCCAGCGACCGTACTCAGACGCAATGGTTACTTCGTGCGTTGCAAGGAAGCCTGTCATCAACAACATTCCAGGAGACTTCGACAGCATCATGACAAGCGATGCCTTGATGTCGGCAAATGGGCGAATCATGATGACGTGGTATCCAAAGCTCGATTTCACTGGGCCGGTTGGAACGCCAACTTTTGCAGTGAGAGCGCCAGCAGTGAACGCAGAATCAAATTGTGATTGGTAGTCGGAGAGTGAAATGCAATCGCCGTCAGTTGAGCCAAGAATTCCGCCAGTGGTTGCGGCGTTTGGCTCGGTGCTGTATTCGCCAGCAAGTTTCTTGAAGTCGCCACCGTCGTTCAACTTTTGAATGACTTCTTTTGCGGTTGCTTCTTCTTTTACCAAGATGTGCTGAGCGCACATTGCACCAAGTGATGCAGGTGATTCGTTGTACATCTTTTCAATGTCTGCTTCAGAAGGCGCCTTCACACGGGCAAGCGCAAGGTCTCCGCTGTTCAGTCCGATGATGAGGTCTTTCAATTCCTGGCCCAACGTGTCGTAGCCAGCATCTTGCGAAACCTGGTCGACTACTGCTTTGGTGTCCGCGTCGGTGACGGTCACGTTGTACTGAGCGAGAATCTGCTTCGTTGCTTCACCACGGATGATGGCAGCAAGTACCGAGCGAACAGCGTCCATTGGAACGACGCCATTTTCAAGTGTGATCTGACCTGCTTCTGAAAGTTGCGTAAGCGCAGTTTCGAGTTTCGTTTTAGCGATTGCAGAACCGTCAACAGATGCGGCATCATTTTTTGAACTTCCACCGCAGCTGGTGAGTGAAATCATTGCGATACATGCAACGGTGAGTGAACGAATTGACTTACGGGGGGTGCGTGACATTTAGTAAAGCCTAGTTGTCGTCAAAGAGTTCCTGCAGGAACGACACCAAATAGTCAACGGTTCCCGCATCTGCTTGTTTGCCTTGTGGGGCACGGGGAAGCGTGACGCTGAGTTGCTTGGTTTGTTCATTCCATTCGCTGCTCTTTGTAATGCGAGTGAGGCGCATTTGTTGACTTGCCTTCAGTGAAACTGGCAGTAGTCGCGCACGGCCATCGGCAACTACGAGTTCGCGCAGACCAATTCGATGACATTCGGCACGCAACTCGCCAACGCGAATGAGTGCGAGCGCTGCTTCTGGCAGTGGGCCATAGCGGTCAATCCATTCATCGCGAATATCTGCGACGTCTGATTGTTTCGTAACGGCTGCGAGTCTGCGATACGCATCAAGACGCGATTCTTCCTTCGATACATAATCGGTAGGCAGGTACGCATTGGTGGCAACGTCAAGTTTGAGTTCTGGAACAATTGGCGGAACATCTTCGCCCTTCATTTCAGACACAGCTTCAGTCACGAGCTGGCAGTACAAGTCGTATCCAACGGCTGCGATGTGTCCGCTTTGAGCTTCGCCCAACATGTTTCCTGCACCACGAATTTCCAAGTCGCGCATGGCAATTTTGAAACCGCTTCCCAATTCGGTTGCTTCACCGATGGTCTTCAGTCGCTCGTACGCGTCTTCAGACAACACCTTGTCGCGGGGATGAAATAGGTATGCATATGCGCGCGAACCGCTTCTGCCTACGCGTCCGCGAATTTGATGCAACTGTCCAAGGCCAAGCAAGTCGGCGCGCTCGACGACAAGCGTGTTTACGGTTGGCATGTCGATGCCGCTTTCAATGATGGTGGTACACACCAAAACATCAAACTTGCCTTCCCAGAAATCGATCACGATTTGCTCAAGGCGACCTTCATCCATTTGGCCATGCGCAACTGCAATGCGTGCCTCTGGAACAAGTTCACGTAACTCTTGAGCGCGTTGTTCGATGCTTTGTACACGGTTGTGTACCCAGAACACCTGGCCATCTCGCAACAACTCGCGACGAATTGCTTCGGTAGACACTCGCTCGTCATCTTCGCCAACAAAGGTGAGAATCGGCTGACGGTCTGCAGGTGGGGTTTGTAGCAATGACATATCGCGAATTCCGACAAGGCTCATTTCAAGTGTGCGCGGAATTGGGGTTGCGGTCAGCGTAAGAACGTCAACGTTTGTCTTCATCTTCTTCATCATTTCTTTGTGCGTCACGCCGAACCGTTGCTCTTCGTCCACAACGAGCAACCCAAGGTCTTTGAACTTCACGCCTTCTTGGAGTAAGCGATGCGTTCCAATCACGCAGTCCACCTCGCCGCTGGCTACACCTGCAAGCACCTTTTTCGCTTGCGAGTTAGTGAGAAAGCGCGAAAGGGATTCGACGCGAATTGGATAGCCGCGGAAACGCTCGGCGAACGTATTGGCATGTTGCGATGCAAGCAAGGTTGTTGGCACGAGTACTGCAACTTGCTTGCCATCTTGAATTGCCTTGAACGCTGCGCGCACGGCCACTTCGGTTTTCCCAAAGCCAACATCGCCACAGACCAAGCGGTCCATTGGAACATTGCGTTCCATGTCGCTCTTCACCAGTTCAATTGCTGTGCGCTGGTCTGGCGTTTCAACAAAGGGAAATGCGCCTTCCATTTCATGTTGCCAAGGTGTGTCTTCACCGAATGCATGGCCAACCGCGTTCACTCTTCGCTGGTACAGCACAACAAGTTCTTGGGCAATTTCGCGAACGGCTGAACGCACGCGTTGCTTTGCGCGTGCAAAATCACTGCCACCAAGTCGGTGCAGTGTTGGTGAGTCTCCGCCGATGTATTGACGAACTGCATCAATATGGTCTGTTGGAACGTAGAGCTTGTCGCCGTCTTTATAGGCAAGAAGTAGGTAGTCGCGCTCGGAGCCACCGATGGTGCGCTTCACCATTCCTTCGTATTTTCCAACGCCGTGATAATGGTGAACTACGTAGTCACCTGGCTTCAAGTCTTGAAAGACCGAAGTGGTGTCGCGTTTGCGTGCCCGCGGCTGGCGATGCGTGCGGCGTCGACCGGTGAGGTCGGTTTCTGCAATGACCGCGAGTTTTACTTGCGGCAATGAATAGCCGTGATGCAGTGGCGCAACAACCACGTACGTGCCGGGTTTGCTGAGGTCTGCTTCTTTGCTCTTGTTGAGGTCGCGAACGATCACGCCATTCTGCGTAAACACTTCAAGTAGTCGCTGAGCCGAACTTTCGCCTTCTGCGGCAATCACCACAGTCCACTTGTCGGTTATCAGTTGTTGAACGCGTTTGGCAGTTGCTTCTGCATCGCTGGTCGCCTGACCCCAACCCGTTGACTGCACAGTTGGTGCATCAATTGCTTCAGAAGGGAGCGAGAGCGATAGTGCATTCAACGATTGCGATGGTCCAAACAGTTGATCAATGTCTAAGTGCAGGCGAGGGAAAGTTCTCTCGGCATCGCGGGCCCACGTGCTTGCCAATGCTTTGGCAAGGTCGTCTTCTTCAGCAAGCAAATCTTTTGCGCGGTCGCGCATGCGTTTTGGGTCAACAAAAATGAGTTCGCTTGAAGCAGGCAAGACATCGGTGATCAGTTGTTCGCGTTCAATGAGCCATGGAAGCCAACTCTCCATGCCTTCGAAGTTGAAACCATCGGCGAGTCTGTCCCAGTGCTCGCGACCCCACGGTTCGCTTGCAACCAAGGCACGCGCACGTTCAGTTACTGCTGCGTCTAGTTGCAGTTCACGTGCAGGAAAAATGATTGCTTGCACTAAGTCGTCGGTGCTGCGCTGGTCGTTCACATTGAACGATGTGAGTCGGTCTACTTCGTCGCCCCACAGGTCAATTCGAATTGGGGTATCTGCAGTGCTGGGGAACACGTCGATGATTGATCCGCGACGTGCAACTTCGCCGCGATGTTCAACAATTTCTTCACGGCGATATCCGTCGTGCACCAATTTGGCAAGCAACTGTTCGGAATCAATTTCATCACCAGGCTTAATGATGATTGGCTGCAGTGTGGTTGCACCTGGTCCAAGTTTTTGCAACAGTGCACGAACCGAACCGAGCACAACCTTCGGCGGGTTTTCGCTGCGCAAGCGCCACAACACTTCAAGTCGGCGACCCATGGTTTCTACGCTTGGGCTTACTCGCTCGAACGGAAGTGTTTCCCATGCAGGAAACATCAAAGCGTTATCTGCACCGAGAAACTGCACAATGTCGTCGTGTAGTTGTTGTGCTGCAGTTCCCGTTGGGGCAGCGACTACAAGTGTGCTTCCAGGTGATCGTGCGCTCAGTGCGGCGATGATTGCTGCGCGCGATTGCTCTGCACACGCAAGCACTGAGTTACGCCCGCCAATTGCGGCGAGCGCTGGCTCTTGGCTGGCAGTAAACGCAAGGTCGTGCAACAACATGCTGGATGCGCCGACTATCGGCCGTTGATGTGTTGCATTGCGGCTTGTGCGCCTTGCGAAAGTATCAACTGCACCGCATCTGCTGCCAGGTGTACGGAAACGTCAAGGACTTTTCGTTCATGTGCCGGAACGCGAGACAGAACGTGATCGGCTCCGTCTTCTTTCGACGGTGGTTTTCCAACGCCAATGCGAACGCGTACGAAGTCTTGAGTTTTGAGGTGCGATGAAATGCTGCGTAGACCATTGTGTCCTGCAAGACCGCCACCAATTTTTACTTTTACGATTCCAGGCTCTAAGTCCAGTTCATCGTGCACGACGATGATGTTGGCCGGTTCGGTAATTGCGTAGCGGCGGGCGAGTGGTCCAACTGCGTTTCCCGATTCATTCATATATGTCGTTGGCATGGCCAACACGAATCGAGTTCCCTCGTTATTAATTTCGGCAATCAGTGCGCGATCGCGCGATGACTTCATTGACGTGTTGAAGCGTGATGCAAGCAATTCAATTGCATCAAAACCAACGTTGTGTCGGCTGCCTTCGAATTTGCGACCTGGGTTACCTATGCCTACAACAAGTGCGCTGTAAGGAGTACCTCGCCGCTCGTGTCGCTCACCGCGACCGAACAGCGCCATACAAATTAGGAAGCGGCTGGCTTATCGCCGGCAGCAGGAGCACCGGCTGCCGGAGCTTCACCAGCAGCGGCTTCACCAGC
>CANIHL010000063.1 GCA_947467375.1 Acidimicrobiaceae bacterium
AGTATGTGCTGATGTTGAAGGCATACAACGGCTGGCACACGCTGTCGATACTTGGTCGAATCCAGTGCCTACACTGGAACCGTGAGTAAAACATCTGCACGTGCACCGCGAGTGCGTCGAGTTACCAGAGTTATTCGCGAAATCGATCCATGGTCCGCCTTCAAGGTTGGGCTCGCATTCCACCTAGTCGTGTACTTCACCGTGTTAATTGCATCGGTGTTGTTGTGGAGCGTTGCCTCCGCAACAGGAACCATCGACAACATCGAGCGTTTCCTCATGTCGTTTGGTTGGGAGTCCTTCCAGTTCCACGGATGGACACTGCTGCTGAATGAAGTTCTGCTCGGCCTGCTACTCGTGGCATTGCTCACCATCGTGTGGGTGCTTGGTGCAACGATGTTTAACCTCATTACCGATCTCGTAGGCGGAATTCGGGTGTCAGTACTGGAAGAAGAGGTTCTCGTTTCTTCGGTTGAGGGTGACGGAAAGCGCCAGTAGGCTCATTTCCCCCGAAAGCAATTCGGGGCTATAGCTCAGTTGGTTAGAGCGCATCCCTGATAAGGATGAGGTCACAAGTTCGATTCTTGTTAGCCCCACGGAGGTAATCCAGTGAATTTCATCCGACGCGTACTGATGGTGCTTGGCATCGCGGGTGCTGCCGGAGCCATTCTGCGCCTCAAAGGACGATCCGAAAGCTCCACCACACGTGGCGGTTGGCGTCCCATGACTCCTTCGGAGAGCGATTCAGCGAACTCTCTCTCAACGAAGAAGTAGTCGTTGTGTTGACCGCCAAAGTTGGTGTTCTTGGCGCAGGCGTTACTGGTGTTCGAGTAGTTGAACATTTACGCACACTTGGTCACACCAATATTTTGGTCAGCGACAAGGTGGTTGCTCGTGCACAGCGATTGTCTGCCCTGCACACCACGGATGAGATTCGTGTAGCAGCGGTTACGCGAGAAGAGTTGTTTGAATGCGGCGTTGTCGTACTTGCATTTGGATCTCCGCATGCTCACATGTCGACACAGCTCATTCAACGAGGTGTTTCGGTTGTGTCATTGTCCGACAATGTTTCGGATTGCATGAATCTGTTGGCTCTCGATGCTCAAGCCAAAGAACACAAGACCGTGATCATCGTTGGTGCTGCATCAAGTCCTGGAGTTACTGGTTTGTTGTTGCGTTCCATGACCGATCGCTTTGAGACGATTGACGAAGCACACGTTGCCATGCATGGCACTGGCGGCCCAGATTGTGCTCGTCAACACCATGATGCTCTGTCGGGTCAATCCATTGGCTGGCACGACGACGAATGGTTGCGTCGACCATCTGGCAGTGGGCGCGAGTTGTGCTGGTTCCCAGAACCAGTAGGCGCATACGACTGTTATCGAGCAGAACTTCCCGACCCAGTGTTGTTGAAAAAAGCAATGCCTGAACTCGAGCGCATTACCGCTCGAGTGTCTGCAACACGACGCGATCGATTTACCGCACGACTACCCATGCTTGCTCCACCACACGCCGAAGGTGGCATGGGCGCGGTACGCATAGAGGTGCGCGGCAATCGTGGAGGCTCACGAATTGTTGAAATTGCAGGTATTGCCGAACGCATTGCTCAGCTTGCTGGCGTGGTGAGCGCAGCGAGCGCACATGCCATAGCTACTGGCGCAGTCACCGTGCACGGAGCGCGTGTACTCGGTGAACCCGAATTGCCAAACGCCGCACTGCTTGAATTAGTGCTGGCATCTGGTGTTCGAGTGCACCAATTTGTTGGCGCATAACACCGATAGATTTTTGCTGTGGCATCACACGATCATTCTGCGCATAGCGATGTTCACGAACACGCAAACGAGTTAATGAAACAGAGCGGCCAGCGCTACACCATCAAACGAAAAGAAATCGTTGGAGCAATTGCACAGTTTTCTCAACCGGTAGGTATTGCCGAATTGTTGAGTGCAGTTGATGATCTGCCCCAAAGCTCGCTGTATCGAAACCTCACGGTGTTGCAAGAAGCAGGAGTGGTGACACGTGTGATGTCGTCACAAGATGGCGGCTTATATGAATTGGCCGAACACCTCACCGGACACCACCATCACTTGGTGTGCTCAACATGTGGAACAGTGCGCGATGTAGTGGTCCCTGATGCACTCGAGCGTGACCTTGATAACGCGCTCACCAAACTTGCCAAGCGCGAGGGGTTTGCACTTGATCACCATCGACTCGACCTCATTGGACGTTGCGCATCGTGCCAGTAAAAACGTACTCCCAAGCATTTTCAGAACTTCCATGGATGCCAAGTGGCCGCATTGTTTCAGTGCCACACCGTGGTGAGTTTTTTGTGCGTTATGCACAACACGAAAACGCAAACGCCCCGGTGGTGGTGTTGCTGCATGGCTGGACAGGAAATGCAGACATCAACTTCTTTCCTGTGTACGCAGAACTCGCGCAGCAGTATTCACTAGTTGCTATTGATCATCGTGGGCACGGTCGCGGTCTACGCACCAATGATCGGTTCACACTTGAAGATTGCGCTGATGACGCCGTTGCGATCATGGATCAACTGGGCCTTGCGTCGGTTACTGCAGTCGGTTATTCCATGGGTGGACCCATCGCCATGCTCATGAGCAAGCGTCACCCAACGCGTGTGCATTCATTGGTGTTATGTGCAACCGCATTGGAGTGGAGCGCTACGCGCAACGAACGCGCGCGTTGGAAGATTGGGCGAGTCGTATCACCGCTGTTTCGCATGCTCTCCACACCGCGAGTTATTGATCGCTACATCAAGCACAAAATTCCGCGATCAAGCTCGGCAGCAACTCTGCGTCCATGGTTGGTTTCAGAAATTCGACGAAATGATTCGTGGACTATCAATCAAGCAGGTCGAGCACTATCAAAACACGACGCTCGGCCGTGGGCGGGAACACTTGGTGTGCCAACAGTCAGCATTGTCACATCACGCGATTCACTTGTTGCGCCGCGTAAGCAACACAATCTTGCCCAGGCAACACATGCAACAATCATTGAAATTGATGGCGATCACTTGGTTAACTGGCAAAAGCCAGAAGTGTTTACTGCTGCGGTGGTTGACGCGATTCGTCGAGTGCGCGCATAAGCGACTCAATCTGATCACGTAGTTCTTCAACAGTCACCACGTTTGACAACGCGAAACGCACGCTGGCAAGTTCGCGAGCAAGAAACTCGGCGTTTGCTTGGGTTGCAGCAGCCATTGCGCGGTCGGTCTCTGCCTGCCTACGGTCGCGAATTTCTTGGCGGTTTTGAGCAAGCAAAATGAGCGGCGCTGCGTAAGCGGCCTGCACTGAAAACATCAGGTTCAACAAAATGAATGGGTATGGGTCCCAGCGCAACGCCACGAATGCAACGTTGAGCAACACCCAGATGATGACCAAGAAAGTCTGCACCATAAGGAAGCGGGCAGAACCCAAGTTTCGAGCAATGGTTTCACTGAATTGACCGAATGCATCTGGGTCGTAGTGAATGCCAAGAACTGGGCGGCGCTTGCGTGGTCGTGCGAGGTCGCTGCGCTTCATGATGTTGCTCCAGCAATTGGGCGGCGACGCCAGTTGGCAGGCAGTGTGCGGTCGAGCACGTCGTCAACCGTGATTGCGCCGAGCAGGCGGTTGTTTGCGTCGCATACAGCAACAGCGAGCAAGTTGTATGAAGCAAGGCGTTCGGCTACTTCGCGTTCGGTCATGGTTGGACTAATGGTTGCTTCCATTTCCACACACTGACCAAGAGTCAACTGTGGCGATTCGCGGAGGAGTCGCTGAAAATGCACGACACCCAAATACGTTCCGGTTGGTGGGTAGTGCGGCGCATGCGCAACAAATACCTGTGCAGCAATGGACACCAAAATTTCTGGTTCACGAATTTGTGAAAGCGCATCGGCAACCGTTGCGTCAGGGGACATCACAATGACGTCCGGTGTCATCAACGAACCTGCAGTGCCTTCTGCATACGACAACAACTGACGCATGGTTTCGGCGTCGTCGTCATCCATGGCTTCAAGAACACGGCTGCGTTGTTCGCCAGGCATTTGCGCCAGCAAGTCGGCCAAGTCGTCAAATTCCATTTCCTCGAACACGTTGGTCAAACGCTCCATGTCAAGCCCTTCAATCAGGCGCAACTGTTCGTCTTCTGGCAACTCTTCAAGCACGTCGGCCAAGCGCTCGTCGTCCATTGCTGCAGCAACAAGTCGACGCTGTTCAAGTGGAAGCGCGCGAATAACGGCAGCAACATCGCTTGGGTGCATATCGCGCAAACGCGCAGCTTCAGCAGCAAGTGCAGTCTGTGGCGCAAACATATGTGCAATGTGTTCCCAATCAACAAGTCGATAACTCGGACGTGGGTTTAACAAACTGCGTTTCGCAAGTCGAACCTTGGTGATGTGCCAACCCGGGCTGCGCCCAGATTGAAACGCAAGTGCCACGTCGCTGACGGTTTCGTCACCAATTTTTTGATCCAAAATTTCACGGCCAAGCAAACGCTCACCGTCGCGTGCCCGAAATGGGTTCAGGTCTACGTCCCACGACTTCAGGCGGGCGCCCGAGTTGTCGAGCGAGGCAATTCGGCTGGCGCTGACAAAAATGCTGCGGCGCTGGCTGGTGGCAACAAAACCCAAGACGCGAGGGGCCTCGGTGGCGCGACCGGAAACCACCACGATGTCATCGATCTTGCCGATGGGGGCTCCGCCAGTGTCGAGAAGAGGTAGGCGCATGACCCGAAATGCGTAAATGAGTTCGCCGACCATGTAACGAAGGCTACCTGCGACCTTTTGGCGAAGCCCGTGATTTAGCCAAGCCCGTTTGGAGTGTTGGCCACTTCAACCGCTACCCTTAGAGACCGCCGTACGGGGACGTAGCTCAGTTGGCTAGAGCACCTGCTTTGCAAGCAGGGGGTCGTGGGTTCGAGTCCCATCGTCTCCACCAATGAAGTAGTGCCAATGAGGAAATTGGCATGCCCGTGGGGCAAACTAAAGTCGCAGCAACGGACCATTCCGTCGCATTCAGCGCACACCCGTGAGGAGATTTCACGTCATGACTACCGCAGTAATTGTTGATGCAATTCGCAGCCCGCTCGGACGCCGCAATGGCAAATTGAAGAACTGGCACCCAGTAGACCTCGCATCCGAAATCATGCAGCAACTCGTTCAGCGCAACGATCTCGATCCAGCGCTTATTGATGACGTAGTTATGGGTTGCGTAATGCAGGTTGGCGAGCAGAGCCTCAACGTTGCACGTAACGCAGTGCTTGCAGCTGGTTGGCCCGACACGGTTCCAGGCACCACCATCGACCGCCAGTGTGGTTCAAGTCAGCAAGCTGCACACTTCGCTGCACAAGGCGTCATCGCCGGTGCGTACGACATTGTTGTTGCCAACGGTGTTGAAGTGATGTCACGAGTTCCAATGGGAGCATCTGTTGCTGATCGCAACTTTGGTTTCCCGTTCGGTCCTCGCGTACAGGCACGTTACGAATCAGTTGGTGGACTTGTTGGTCAAGGCATCTCGGCAGAAATGATTGCTGAAAAGTGGAACATCAGCCGCGATGAACTCGATGCATTTGGTGTTCGTTCACAGGAATACGCCGCACGCGCAACACGCGAGGGTCGCTTCCAGAACGAAATCATTCCGGTGCTCGACACTGAAGGCGCCATGATGAGCCAAGACGAAGGTCTTCGTGAAACCACCATGGAATCACTTGGAAAATTGAAGCCATCATTTCGTCCAGTTGAAGAAGGTGGCCGCGTTACCGCAGGTAACTCATCACAAATCACAGACGGTTCCGCAGCATTGCTCATCATGAGCGAAGAAAAAGCAAAGCAGCTTGGCCTAAAGCCACGCGCACGTTTCGTGCAATTTGCAATGGCCGCCGAAGATCCGCGTTATATGTTGACCGCACCAATTCCAGCAACAAAGAAAGTGTTGGAGCGCGCAGGACTCACCATGGACGACATCGACCTCGTGGAAATTAACGAAGCGTTTGCGTCGGTGGTTTTGGCGTGGGAAAAAGAATTGCACCCAGACATGAGCAAAGTGAACGTGAACGGTGGTGCAATTGCACTTGGTCACCCACTCGGCGCATCGGGTGCTCGCCTCATGACCACATTGTTGAACGAACTTGAGCGCACCGGTGGTCGCTACGGTTTGCAAACCATGTGCGAAGGCGGCGGCATGGCGAATGCCACCATCATCGAACGCCTCTAAACAGGATTACGTTCATGTTCGGAACCGTCATCTGGTTCCTTGTCGGTGTGTTCATGCTGATGATTATTTGGCGCACCGGCATTGGCATGTTGCGCAGCATGACTTCGCCGTTGCCTGCACCGCCTCCAGCAGGGGAAATGCGCAGAATTAATGTGCGTTATCGCTGCGGAGTATGCGGTGTGGAATTACGCATGGTGATGGCGCCAGACCAAGACCCACCGCCACCACGGCATTGCCTTGAAGACATGGACTTTGTTGCCCCTGTTGAGTGAGGGCTAGTGATATTTGGTGGCAGTAAACAAGCCACCAAGCACACACGCAAGGCCACCAAAGAGGTACCAATTGCTACGGCCACCTGGCACCAAGCCAAGGTAATAAAACAAGATGACGAGTGCGCCAAGACCAAGCAGCACAAACATCAGCACAGGAACCCATGGTGGGCTCACGCGTACTTGTCGGGCGATTGGCGGGGTGTAGCGCGATGAGGCTTCAGCAACGGTGTTGCCGTGCATCGATTTCGGGTCGGCGTGATCAAGACGATGAGTCTCGTGCAAGCGGTGATGTGGTTGCGTTCCCTTTGGAGTGGTGCGTCCGCCGGTACGTCGTTTGTTTGGCGCCATGAGACTTTCAGTGTAGATCAAAAATGAGGTTTGACCCGAGGCATTGTTCTGGCAGGCTTACTGCGTGACACGCATTCTGGTGATCGACAATTTTGACAGCTTTGTATACAACCTCGTGCAGTACTTGGGTGAACTTGGCGCAGAACCTGTTGTCATTCGCAACAACGAAATGTCGGTGCATGATGCTGCTGCGTTACAGCCCGACGGCGTGTTGTTGTCGCCTGGCCCAGGTCGCCCTGAAGACGCAGGAATGTTGTGCGACGCCATTCGCGAATTTGCGGGCAAGGTTCCTGTGTTTGGCGTGTGTCTTGGACATCAAGCAATTGGTCAGGTGTATGGCGGAAACGTGGTGCGTGCACCCGAGTTATTGCACGGAAAAACTTCGCCAATTCATCACTCCAACGAAGGAGTGTTTGCTGGTTTACCAAACCCCATGCCAGCCACCAGGTATCACTCGTTGATTATTGAGCGCGAAACTCTTCCTGAATCATTGAACGTAACTGCACAAACAGAATCAGGAATGATTATGGGCGTGCGTCACCGCGAGCTCGACATTGAGGGAGTGCAGTTTCACCCTGAAAGCATTCTCACTACCTCGGGTCACGACATGATTGGCAATTTTGTGCAGCGCGTTGCTGCAATCGCGCATTAATTCGATAACGCGCGACCCACAATCAACATCACTTTTGAACCAGGGTTGACCTGGGTGTTTGGTTGCAAGCTTTGCGAAATAACTAATCCATCATTTTCATCGCCTGCTGGCACATTTTGATAGCGAACTTCCCACACCAAACCAGCAGCGTTGAGCAATGATTTTGCGTCAGCCTCGGATTGACCAGCAACATCGGGAACTGTTGATTGATTACCGCCGCCGGAAACCACGAGTGTGACATTGCTGCCAGAAGCAACAGTGGTGCCAATTGAGGGGTCGGTGCGAATGACACGCCCTTTGGAAATGGTGGAACTGGTTTCTTCTGCGAGCGTCACCCTCAGTAGATATGGTGCACCAACGAGTACTTGTTGTGCCGCCTCTACCACTTGACCTTCAACGTTGGGAATTACAACTTCTTGTCCTCCCTTGGAAACAACAACATGGATCGCAGCTCCTGCAGGAAGCATCACGGTTGCTGCAGGGTCTTGGGAGATGATTTGTCCGGCAGGGATTGTGGGGTCAAAACGCTCTTCATCAATCTTGATAGTTAAACCAACTGCAGTTGCTTTACTGACGGCAGCGTCGTACAACAGCCCTTGAATTGGCGGCACCATGATGGTTCCTGCGCGTGGCGTATATGTGAGCGTGATTGAGTCACCAGTCTGAAATTTTTCTCCTGCGGCTGGGCTCTGGTCATACACCACACCTGGAGGGACCCCATCCTTTGGAATTTCGTTTTGCACCACGGTGAGGCCAAGAGCGGAAAGTTGTTCTTTCGCCTCATCAATGGACATGTTCACCACGGATGGAAGGGTTGCATCGCTGCCACCACCAATAAAGCGAACAGCAAACACGACAATGGCGAGTAACGCAATGGCCAACACTGCGCCACCAAACACCATGGTTGCTGGCTTCTTCGGGTCGAGGGCTTCAAGGCTTTCTTCAAGTGGAGGCAACACCACTACTGGAATTTCGGCAGTATCCGACAGACTCATTGTGTTTGCTGCACCACGTACATCAATGAGTGCGAGAGTTTCTTCGCCGTCAAGAATGCGACGCACGTCTTCGCGCACAAGCACCGCACTTTCATAACGACGTTGTTCGTTTTTCGCCATGCATTTGGCAACAACCGATTCAAACCCGCGTGGCAAATCAGCAATCAATTCGCGCAGTGGTTGCGGGAAGTTGTGAACATGTTGATACGCAACAGCAACTGCTGACTCTCCGATAAAGGGTGGTCGTCCTGCAACCAATTCGTACATCATGACACCAAGTGAATAAATGTCGCTGCGCGGGTCGGGTTGTGCGCCTTGTGCTTGTTCGGGAGACAAATAGGTTGCAGTTCCCATTACCGATCCAATTTCGGTCAGCGCTTCGTCAATGTTTGCTCC
>CANIHL010000064.1 GCA_947467375.1 Acidimicrobiaceae bacterium
GCGCTTGGGTAATCGCGAATCTCAACACCAATTTCTTCCAAAATTGCGTCTGCGTTGTCTTCAAGAATTTGCAGTCCCTCTTCAGAGACAAGTTCGTATGGCTTGATCAACCGCGTGAGGTAGGCCTCGCGTTGCGCATTAGAAGATTTACGGGTTGATTGGCGAGCCGCGCGACCGCCTCCCTTTCGATGATGTACTTCTTCGGTCATAATCTCCCCAATTCCCTACTTATTCTTGCAGAACCATTTATGCGCGACGACGCCTGCGCTGACCACCGCCAGCACCATCGCCCGAGTTTTCAATTCGTGGAGGCAGTGTGACCAAAGTCGACAGGTTGGGTGTTGCCGCATATGCATGCGGAAATGCCATCGCTGCCACAAAGAGGTCTTGGAAACGTGGTTCGGTTGCCGTCTCGATCTTGGTCACATGCGTGACGGTGTGCTCCATTTCGCGTCGTTGCGCACGAGAGAGCAAAGCTTTTGCTGCACCTGTTCCTGCAGAGTTACCTACCGACCGCACTCCTGGCAATGGGCAATCAGGCACCAGACCAAGCACCATTGCATACGTTGGATCGATATGAGCACCGAAAGCGCCAGCAAGTCGAATGTCATGCACTTCTGGCGAACCCGCATGCTCTACGAGCAAATCGATACCCGCACGTAGTGCAGCCTTTGCCAATTGAATGGCACGAATATCGTTTTGTGTGATGAACAATTTGGTGTCGCCGTTTTCGTAGAGCAAATACGAGAAGGTGCGCTCGTCAGCAACAACACGAGGCGACTTCTCTACGAGTGATCCCTGGATAACACCGTCTTGCGAAATGATTCCTGCCAAGTACATCTCGGCAATTACTTCGATGATTCCCGAGCCACACACCCCAGTTACTGGAGTGTCTTGCACTGCTTCAGAGAATCCTGGCTCATCCGACCACATGTCAATTCCAATTGCACGAAACCTCGGTTCGAGCGTTACGGGATCAATACGAACCTTCTCAATTGCGCCTGCCGTTGCGCGTTGTCCGCAACTGAGTTGTGCACCTTCGAATGCAGGTCCAGTCGGTGAGGATGCCGCAAACTGACGCGTAGTGTCACCCAGCACAATTTCGGCATTGGTTCCAACGTCGATAAGCAACTGCATGCTTGAACCGCGATGTGGGCCTTCGGAAAGAATCGCTGCCGCGGTATCTGCACCGACGTGACCTGCAATGCACGGCCCAACATAGAACGACGCGTTTGACAAGTGAATATCAAGCTCTTCTGCAGCTCCAAATGTTGCCTCGCTCGTAGCCAACACAAACGGTGCTGCACCAAGCGGGGTCGGATCAATTCCAAGCAAGATGTGATGCATGATCGGGTTACCCACCATGACCACTTCAAGAATTTTGTCTGAAGTGATATCGGCTTTGTCAGCTAACTCATGAACTAGCTCATTAATTGCATTGCGAATCACTGTGGTGAGTTCTTTTTCGCCACCCTTGTTCATCATCACGTACGACACACGACTCATCAAGTCTTCGCCAAAGCGAATCTGTGGGTTCATAACTCCTGAACTACTCATCACTTCACCCGTGGTGAGGTCAATCAAGTGTCCTGCAACTGTTGTTGATCCAATGTCGATAGCGATTCCGTACATCGTTTCCACAAACCCAGGCCAAGCGGCAACGATGTTGCCCGCTACGCCATCAACTTCAGAGCGCTTAATCGCGATTGTCGCCCCGCCATCGCCTTTGTCAATCGCCCTGTTTACTTGGGCAAGTGCAGTGATGCTGATTGTCGGACGCGCAATGTTGTGCTGCTGGGCAATTGCATCGCGAATGATTTGTGACGCAGTGACATCGTCACCAAGTTCAGAAGGCGTTACCGCGATATAGAACAGGCTGAACGTTGGGTCAACAACGATTACACCAAGATCTAAATCTTTGCGCACAATTTGTCGGTGCACTTGGCTCATTGCTGGAACGTCAATGACCATGTCACCACACACCTTGGCCATACAACCAAGACGATTGCCTTCAACTAGCGCGCGTTTGCCTTTGTACTTGATCTCTCCCTCAGAACGCTCACTTAACGAGGACTCGACTGCGTCAATCCCCCACTTTGAGAACGATCCAAAACTTGGAGTGATCTGGCACCGACCGCAAATGCCTCTACCGCCGCACACCGAATCGATGTCGGCGCCGAGCTTGCGCGCAGCATCCAACACCGTGGTTCCCGTTTCAACGGTGCCATCTAATCCAGACGGCGTAAAGACAATGCGATGCGACATGAGCAGTGATTAAGCAGGACGACGACGTCGGCCTTCGCGGTCACCACGGCCACCTGTAGGAGCGTTTGGATCGCGGTTGGCCTTGATCCATGCTGCACAGTCCTGGTCATTACCGGTCAAAACGTCTGCCGCCATAATTGCCGCCTTCACTTCTGGGTGAAGCGGACTCATGATTGCCGATGTCATTCCGGAGGCCATTGCCATGCTGAGGAATGTTCCCGTAATTTGGTTACGCGCTGGCAAACCGAAACTGACGTTTGATGCGCCACATGTGGTGTTCACCTTCAGCTCTTCGCGCAAACGACGAATCAATTTGAACGCCTGCTGGCCGGCTTGACCAAGTGCACCAATTGGCATGACCAATGGGTCAACCACAACATCTGAATAATGAATGCCGTAATCGGCAGCACGATCAACGATTTTCTTGGCAACAGCAAAGCGAACATCTGGATCCATGCTGATTCCGGTTTCGTCATTTGAAATTGCAACTACCGCTGCTCCGTATTTCTTCACCAACGGCAACACGCGATCGAGTGATTCGTCTTCGCCAGTTACCGAGTTGACCAAGGCTTTGCCCTGGTACACCGAAAGACCGCGCTCCAAAGCGTCGATGATTGATGAGTCGATGGACAATGGAACATCGGTAATTGCCTGCACCAACTGAATGGCACGTGCGAGCAACGCAGGTTCATCGGCTAGAGGAATTCCAGCGTTGACGTCCAACATTTGGGCTCCTGCTGCAACCTGGGCAAGTGCGTCTGCTTCAACACGGCTGAAGTCGCCGTTTTTCATTTCTTCAGCAAGCAGCTTGCGACCTGTTGGGTTAATGCGCTCTCCGATCATCACGAATGGACGATCGAAACCAATGACGACTTCTTTGGTTGGCGACGAAAGGATGGTATGGGTCATGTCAGTTTCTCGTTTCTTTCTTGCTATTAAAAATTTGGTGTTTCTTCTTCATCATCTTCAAGCTCTTCGAGCGCAGCAAGATCTTTTGCTGCCACAGTGAGTTGCTCAACATCTTTTTCGAACCCACCTGCATAGGCCAATACGCCAAGGCGTTGACGGGTCCACTCTTCTTCCAACCTGTCGGCAACTGATTGGGCAGCAAGTGCCATGTCGCCTTCTAATGGCAAGGTTTCGCGGCTCCACTGAGCCACGTCTTCTTCTGCCGTGTAGATGTTTGCTTTACGCTTAGCGCGATCGATTGCCCGCTGAAATTTTGCGCCCAAAATTACTTGATAACGCTCGCGACCCATCTGCGCATTCACTTGCGCAGGAATGTCGCGCCATTTAATGATGATTACCGAATTTCCACCACGAGCCATTAGTTAACACTCACATTTCTTTTTGCAGCAGATTGAAACACTACGGGAATTGACGCCTCTAAACCTTGCACACCAACATGGCGATGCTCAAAGTTGAGCCCTAACATTTCGGCAGCTTCTTTCGCGATTGCGATCAATGAATCATCACCAACTTGGGAGAAATACATCACTTTTGTGTAGTTACCGAAATACGCGTCGCGCAATTGAGGATGCGTGTCCAACCCAAGCCCTTCCCACACCAAGGCGCGGAAATGCTTGGCAAGAAAGTCGGTGAGGTAAAACGTGCCAGGTTCTGCGTCCTGCACTTCATTAAACAATGTCGAACCAGCAAAGAACTCGTAGCAATGTGCACCAGAGATGCGCTCTACGCCTGGGTAATCCAACAACATGGTGTCGATCTGGCCACCTGTGCCGCAGTCTGCATATCCAACAAACGTTGATCGGTTGCCTCGGGCATCTAAATGCTCGCGCAATGCAGGAACGATTCCTTCTGGGCGATTATGCAAATTGGCTGGCAGGTAGCGCACTTCAACAGCATCGGCAAGACCATTGCGGTTGAGTACTTCGCGCAACTCGCTCACGAGTGCACCACACGCAATGATCAGTGGACGTTCGCCCGCCGACATATGCGCGTTACCAGAAACGAATCAGGCGACCGACGGGCCAGGAGGCTCGGAGGTACGTGCGCGACGTGCGTTGACCAAAGTCTTTGCGGTCTCCGAAGCAACGGCGGCATCGCGGCAGTATGCATCTGCACCTACAGCAGCACCGAATTCTTCGTTCAATGGCGCACCACCAACCAAGATGATGTACTTGTCACGAATGCCACGCTCTTTCATCGTGTCCACAACAACTTTCATATACGGCATGGTTGTAGTGAGCAATGCTGACATTCCAAGAATGTCTGGCTGATGCTCTTCGAGAGCTGCAATGAACTTGTCGGCATCGGTGTTGATACCGAGGTCAATAACTTCGAAGCCTGCGCCTTCCATCATCATGGCAACCAAGTTTTTGCCAATGTCGTGAATGTCGCCCTTTACGGTTCCGACAACTACTTTGCCAATTGACTCTGCGCCAGTTTCTGCAAGCAATGGACGCAAGATATTCATGCCAGCCTTCATTGCGTTTGCTGCCAACAACACTTCAGGCACAAACAAAATTCCGTCACGGAAGTCCACGCCAACAATGCGCATTCCTTCAACAAGTGCTTGTTGCAACACTTTGTCTGGGCCCCAACCGCGGTCCAACAAGATGGTGGTGCCTTCAACAATTTCTTCACCGAGACCGTCGTAGAGGTCGTCATGCATTTGGGCTACGAGGTCTTCGTTCGTGAGGCCCGCAAGATCAATGTCGTCAAAATCGCTCATATGTACTCCCGTTACTGAGTGGTGCCGAGATATATCACGGCGAGGAAAAGGTTATCAGGGCAGCCTTACAGCCACCTATTCATCCACCCTTTTAGTGGTGACGGTAAAAATCGACGTTCTCGGGTGGCAGTGGAGCCTTACCCAAAATGATGTCCGCTGCCTTCTCGGCAACCATCATGACCGGAGCGTAGATATTGCCGTTCGTTACATACGGCATTACCGAAGCATCCACTACTCGGAGACCTTGCATTCCTCTTACCCGCATGGTGGCAGGGTCGATAACCGACATGTCGTCGACGCCCATGCGACAGGTGCACGATGGGTGGTAAGCGGTTTCACCGTCTTTGCGTACCCAATCCAACACCTCGGCGTCGGAGGCAACGGATGGTCCCGGCGAAATTTCGCCACCACTAAATGGAGCGAATGCTGGCTGGTTCAAAATATTTCGCGCTGCAGAAATGGCTTCAATCCACTCCTGCTTGTCTTCTTGCGTGGAGAGATAGTTGAACGTAAATGCAGGCTTGTCACGAACATCACCAGATGTCACTTTCAAACTGCCTCGCGAATTCGAATACATCGGCCCGATGTGCACTTGATAACCATGACCACTTGCTGGCGCTGTGCCGTCATAGCGAACAGCAATCGGCAAAAAGTGAAACATCAGGTTCGGATATTTCACCATGCTGTTACTGCGAATAAAGCCACCCGCTTCAAAATGATTTGATGCACCAGGACCTTTGCGGAACAACCATGCGAACCCGATAAACGGACGCCTCCACATTTTCATCATTGGATTCAATGACACAGGCTGCGTTGATGAATGCTGCACGTACACCTCGAGGTGATCTTGCAAGTTCTCACCCACTCCCGGCAGATGATGCACAGGAGTAATACCAACTTTTCGCAGATCATCGCTATTGCCAATGCCAGAAACCTGCAACAACTGTGGTGAGTTAAATGCTCCACCGCACAAAATGATTTCTTTCGCCTGCACAGAACGCTTGCGTCCAAATGGCAATGAGTATTCAACGCCAGTTGCAGTCTTGCCATCTGTCATCACTTTTGTCACCAGAGCGCGGCATTGCACCGTGAGATTCTTGCGACGCTTCACCGGGTGCAGGTATGCGCGGGCTGCGCTGTAACGGCGACCGCGCTTCACGTTGCGATCGAATGCCGCAAAACCCTCTTGCTGATAACCGTTGACATCTTGAGTAATCGGATGACCAGCTTCTTTCACTGCTTTAAAGAACGCGCCGAACAATGGATTCTTCACGGCTCCGCGCTCCATGTGCAATGGTCCGGTTTTTCCACGGAATTTGTCAGATGGCTCGGCTGCAATGCACGATTCCATTCTCTTGAAATACGGCAGGCAATGTGCATAGTCCCACTCGCCCATTCCTGCATCTGCACCCCAACGCTCGTAGTCAAGCGGGTTACCGCGCTGAAAAATCATGCCGTTAATGCTGGACGAACCACCGAGGATTTTCCCTCGACCGTGAGTAATTCGGCGACCATCCATATGTGGCTCAGGCTGCGAGGAATACATCCAGTCGTACAGCTTGTTTCCAATAGGAAACACCAGTGCCGCAGGCATATGAATAAACACGTCAAACCAATAGTCGGGACGACCGGCTTCTAAAACCAGTACTGAATTGTTCGGGTCTTCGCTCAAACGATTAGCGAGCGCACAACCAGCCGAACCACCACCAACGATGACGTAATCAAAAGACTTTTTCACGCGCTTATTCTGCCACGGAAATACAAAAGTGGCGGGGCTTTCGCCCCGCCACTTCTACATGTACGTAATGAAACTATTTACTCAGCTGAACCAGGTTGACCAGGTTGCTTCGTTTGCAGCAATCCAATCGGCAGCAGCAACGGCAGGATCTACCTTGTCGATGTCTACTGGTCCGAGGAATGACAACTGATCATCAGTGGTCAGTGTGAATGCTTTGAAGAAAGCAAATACCGCTGGATCTTTTGCTTCAAGCTTTGCTGATGCAATCTTGAACATTGGATCTTCTGGGTAGTCACCATCACACGCTGCACCATCTGCTGCGCAGTCCCCTGTTGGAGCTGGCAATGCGATGTTCTTCAGGTTGTACTTACCTACTGCACCCGATGGGCTCCAGTAGTACAACAACACTGGCTTTTGTTCAGCGGAAAGCGCTGCAATTTCAGCCTGTGTTGCGGCTTCTGAACCAGAGAACTGAACCTGGAAAGGCAAGCCAAGGTTGGCGATGATTGCTTCGTCATATTGGCTGAACGATGGGTCCATGCCAAGGAAACGGCCCTTGTCACCAGTTGCAGCTGTAGCGAATGCTTTTGCAACTTCTGGGTCCTTCAAACCTTCCCAAGATGACAACTGTGGGAACTGGGTAAGTGCATAGTCCGAAACGAACCAACCGATTTTGCCAACAGCACCAAGAGCGCCCATGTTGACTACTGAACCATCATCGATGAAAGCCTGCTCATCAGGAACAACGCCCGATGGCCACACTTCAACGTTTGCATCGATGTCACCTGATGACATACCCGCGAACATGGCATTTTCGTCAATGTCGACGATTTCTACCGGGTTGCACAGTTTGGCTTCAATCAGTTGCTTCACGATTTCAACTTCAACAGCAGATGCTGACCAGTTGTTGCGAGCAATCTTGATGGTTTCTGTTCCGCTACCGGTGCAACCACCTGCGGTTTCTTCTGATGCTGTATCGCTTCCACCACAAGCGGCGCCCAAGAGCGATCCGACTGCGATAAGACCTACGACGAGCAACTTCTTGCTTGAACGCATGTTCTCCCCTTTTGTATATGAATGCACCGAAGGTGCCTAAAAACAAGCATAACCATGCCCTGCAGACATTGATAGGAGTGGAAGTAAGGTGTCGTCTGTGCATGGGGACGCATTGAATGCCATAGAAGTTCGCAACGTATGGAAAGTGTTCGGACAGGGTTCGCCCGACGAAGCCATTGCTTTAGCCAAAGCAGGTTCAACACGCCAGGACATCATTACAAACATTGATCAAACAGTTGCCGTGCGCGATGTTTCCTTCAGCGTTGCCCGAGGAGAGACATTTGTGGTGATGGGGCTAAGCGGCTCTGGAAAATCCACGCTGATTCGTTGCTTGTCACGATTAATTGAACCAACCTCGGGTGAGGTTCTGCTTAATGGTGAAGATCTTTTGGCCATGGATGCCGATCAACTGCGCGAAGTTCGCCGCGGCAAAATCAGCATGGTGTTTCAGCACTTCGGCCTCTTCCCACATCGCAAAGTCATTGACAACATTGCATACGGACTTGAGGTACAAAAAGTTGACAAGGCAACGCGATTAGCCCGAGCAAACGAAGTGCTCAACATTGTTGGATTAGACGGTTGGGCAGACCGTTACCCACAGCAGCTTTCAGGCGGCATGCAGCAACGCGTAGGTCTTGCACGAGCACTTGCCGTAGACCCAGAGATTTTGCTGTTTGACGAACCATTCTCAGCGCTCGATCCACTGATTCGCAAAGAGATGCAAGACGAATTGATTCGACTTCAGAAGTCCATGCAGCGAACCATCATTTTCATCACTCACGACTTCGCGGAAGCACTTCGACTTGGTGACCGTATTGCCATTATGAAAGACGGATCATTCGATCAAGTTGGCACACCCGAAGAAATTGTTTCCAACCCAGCCACGCCGTATGTGCGCGAATTTGTTAA
>CANIHL010000065.1 GCA_947467375.1 Acidimicrobiaceae bacterium
GACTTTGCTGATTCAACTTCAAGCAACATGTCTGCACACTTGTGCTTGATTGCTTGGAACGAACCAATTGGGCGACCGAACTGCACGCGAACCTTGGCGTATTCAACTGCCATTTCAAGAACTTTCTGTGCGCCACCAACTTGCTCTGCAGCAAGTGCAACAGCAGCAAGATCAAACACCTTGCTCAACACGTCCCAGCCCTTGCCTTCGGTGCCAACCAACGTTGCAGGAGTTGCGTTGAACTCCAACTTTGCTTGCTTGCGAGTTTGGTCCATGGTGGAAAGTGCGGTGCGGGTAAGGCCCTTTGCCTTGCCATCTACTGCGAACAATGAAACACCCTTGCCCGTGCGAGCAGCAACGATGATCAAATCTGCAGTGTGTCCGTCAATCACGAACATCTTGGTGCCGGTCAACGTGAAATCACTTCCACTGCCCTTGGCCTCCATGGTGATTCCCTTTTCATCCCACTTGCCCGAAGGCTCGGTGGTGGCAAGCGTTGCAGTGAATTCACCGCTTGCAATTCCTGGCAATGACTTCTTCTTTGCTACTTCGTCACCGCTGAGCAACAACGTGTTTGCAGCAAGAACAACGGTGGAGAAATACGGTGCGCACAACAACGCGCGTCCCATTTCTTCAAGCACTACACCTTGTTCGATGAAGCTGTAACCGGAGCCACCGAACTCTTCTGGAATTGATAATCCCTGAAGGCCCATCTGCTCGCCCATTTGCGACCACACGGCTGGATCAAAACCATTGACGGTTTCCATCTGCTCGCGTACTGCAGTTTCTGGTGACTTCGAGTCGAGAAACGCACGGACTGTTTTACGGAGTTCTTCTTGTTCTTCTGTGAATGCAAAGTTCATGCAGACATCCTTGCCCAAACCCCAGCCCTCGCGCCAATTTGAGTGTGTACACCTATGTACACACTTTTGGAGGTTTCGTCCTAGCCTGTCCTTATGGCCAAGCAGACAAAGCCCGTATCCGAACGGCACCTCGGCATTCGCGAGCTTCGCGAACAGTCAGCCAAGTTCGTTCAGCGCGCAGGTGCCGGCGAAAACATTGTGGTCACGGTCAGTGGAGAACCGGTCGCGCTTCTTGGGCCACTGCACTCGATAAGTGCGCAGGTTTCCATTACCGAGCTCATTGCCAAGACCGCGCTCATTGCTCCGCGCAGAAAAGATGACTTCGTGTTAAGCGACCCCGTTGCCGTGCACAGCGGAGCACGCATTGATCAGTTGCTACGTGAGGTGCGCGGATGACCGTTGTACTCGACACCAGTGCACTCATTGCTTTGCACATTTCCGGACCAGGCCGAACCATTACGAACGATGCACTGAAAAGTGATCCGCATTGGTGTGCAAGTGCAATCGCGCTTACAGAAGCACTGGCTGCAATCGATCGTCTAACTGAAGAGCCGATACTTCGTCGCGATCTTGAAGACGCCATCCGTCATACGTGGGACTACATCGCAGTCGTTCCACTCGATCAACGTTGCCTCGACGACGCATCACACCTCATTCGTGAACAGCCCCTGCACATCAGCGATGCATTGCACCTTTCTGCGGCTCAGCGCCTGCCACAACCCGTTTCATTTGTAACCTTCGATCCAGCGCAAATACCTGTGGCGCTCTCACTTGGATTCGAGGTCGTTTCATCATGAGCACAACGCTTCACTGGAAAGACACCAACGTTGAAGTACACAAAGTTGTTGTTGGGCCATACGACAACAACGTGTTTGTTATTCGTTGCACAGTCACGGGCGAAGCGGTCCTCATTGACGCAGCAAACGAACACGAAAAACTGTTGGAATTGTGCCAAGCACTTGGCGTGCGTCGAGTTCTCGAAACGCACGGTCACTGGGACCACATTCAAGCCGTGCCCGCAATGCGCGAAGCAGGATACGAAGTTGCCGTTACCGCATTGGACGCACCTCGCTTGAAAGATGTTGGCTACGACGTGTTTATCGATGACGCAGAAGTAATTGAGGTAGGCAAGTTGCGCCTACATGCCATTCACAACCCAGGCCACACCGAAGGATCCATCTCGTTTGCTGTTGCCAATACTCCGCTGTTATTCACTGGCGACACACTGTTTCCAGGCGGGCCAGGAAATACCGCGCTCGAAGGTGGCAACTTCGACACCATTATTCATTCAATAGATACAAAACTCTTCACGTTTCCAGCCGACACCATCGTTCTTCCGGGACACGGCTTAGACACCACCATCGGCAACGAACGCCCACACTTGCAGGAGTGGGTAGATCGCAAGTGGTAAACAGTTCTCAATGAGCACAACGGCCTCACCTCGCCTCGGCGGAATGGTTCCTCAAGCATCCGCGTTTGCCGAGGCATCACCAGCCTCGCGGATCACGCCAAATGGCCATCCAAAACCAGACCTTCGTGCAGAACTGCGACACATTCCCAATGTTCGCAATGCCATTTCGGTAGCAAGCATTTACGTTCAGAACATTGCCATCGTGCGGGCCGCGCTCGCACTTCACAACCCAATCACGTATGTCATTGCGTTCGTGTTGATGGGTCGCGCTCATGCGCAAATTTTGGCCATGATGCACGAATCAGTACACCGCTTGTTGTTCAGTAATCGAAAACTGAACGACTTCGCAGGAAGATGGCTGCTCGGTTATCTCTCATTCGTCAATTCGGATGCCTACCGCTACGTACACATGGCGCATCATCGTGAAGAGTTCGGACCAAACGAACCCGACATTCCTCTGTACGCCAACTACCCAATCACGAGCGACAGTTTCTGGCGAAAAATGCGACGCGATGCATTCGGCATTACTGGGTTCAAAATGATTCGAGACCAATTTCGTCATCCACTGAGAAAAGATGGATTCGGCAAACGAACACAAGCAAAAATTCTCGTCACTCAACTTGTGTTGCTGGTTGCAATTTCTTTTGTGTCTCACCCACTCGTGTACGTAGCTTTCTGGTTCATCCCGCAACTCACGGTGTGGCGAGTGATGAACCGTCTGCGTTCCATTGCCGAGCACGGCGGCCTGCGTGCAGACGACGATCGTCGAGTAACCACTCATTCAGTGCGTCAACATCCCATTGCAAGTTTCTTGTTTGTGCCGTTCAACCTGGGTTGGCACATTGCGCATCACTCAGATGCTGGAATTCCATTCCGCTCATTGCCGAGATATCACGCCGAATTGCGCAAGTCAGGTTTCGTGAACGATGTTTACGAATACCCCAATTACCGCGCCATCTGGCGAGCCCTTCGCGCCGCCTAAGGAACCAACAATCGGTCGACTACCTGCCCTTGAGCCAACAAGGTCAATGTGCCGCCGGATAAATTTCGACTTGTCAAAATACGGCGAGTTCCCTCGCCAGTGGTGACAATGTTCCATGTCACCAATCGTGAGCCAGATTTACGAAACCTTACGGTCATTGCTGTTGACGAATAACTTGTTTCCGCTTTAATCTCCCATTTATTTCCAATGGCGCGTACTGCGAGTTCTGCAAAATCGCCCTCAACTCCGTCGTCAACAATCACATCAGAGATGGTTGTCGCTGTAACAGTGGTTTTAGGTATGGATTGATTATCAGCTTTGGTTGAAGAATTACTAGAGCTAGGCGCCAACGTTGTGGTAGTCGGTGCAACGGTTGTCGAAGTTGTTGATGTCGTTGTCATGTACGAATTTTGAATCGTCATTTCTTCGGAGTGCACGACACCATCAGCGTCAGCAATCCACACTCCCGCCGCGTATGTTTCGCTGATTTCCGAAAACACAATGTTGTAACCGTATGAGGCCTGCCAGCCAAAGCCGTACTGATCAATGCGGCGACTTCCACTAACGGCCATTACTTCGCCAAACACGCCTGGACTTATTTTTGTGAAATATCCCGACTCACCAACTTCTTTAGTGCACTTTCCGTCAATAATCGCCAAAATTTCACGATCTGAGATCTGTTGCAATCGAGATGATTGAATTGTGCAAAATGCGGATGCAGAATTACTTGATCCCACAACAGATGTGCCGCTGATTAAAGCGACAAGAAAAATTTTCTTTGTATTTGTACCAATAATGCGCATACATGCACCGTAGGGCAACCCTGCGACACCATTGGCGATCTGCGCAGGTTTCAGCACATTGCGTTCAGCTAAATAACGAAAATCACCAGCATCTACGGGGCAAGTAATTAGCACTACGTCCGTAGTGCTAATTACTGAAGCCCTGAATACACTTGTTCCCGTGACCGAACTGTTCAGGGTTGACAACCTCCACGCCAAGCCAGTGGAAGGCGACGCCGAGATTCTTCGCGGCCTTTCCATCACCGTTAATGAGGGCGAAGTTCACGCCATCATGGGCCCAAACGGCTCTGGCAAGTCCACTCTCGCCAACACCTTGCTCGCCTCTCCTGAATACGAATTGGTGTCGGGCAAGATCTTTTTTCATGGCGAAGAGATCACCGAGTGGCCAACCGATGCACGAGCAAAGGCCGGCATCTTTTTAGGTTTCCAGTACCCGCAAGAAATTGCTGGCGTGTCGGTCATTCAGTTCCTACGTCAAGCACTCTCTGCACGCAAAGGCATCGATCTTTCAGTTCTTGAACTTCGCCTGTCTGCAATGTCCTGGATGAAGCGACTTGGCATGGACTCAACGTTCGTCGATCGTTACCTCAACGAAGGTTTCTCTGGTGGCGAAAAGAAGCGCAACGAAATTATGCAGATGGCAATTCTTGAACCCGAAGTCGCCATTCTTGACGAAACCGATTCCGGCCTCGACATCGACGCATTGCGCATCGTTGCTGCCGGCATTCGCGAAGTTCGCAAGGAACGTCCGAAGATGGGCATCGTGTTGATTACCCACTACCAGCGTTTACTCGATGAGTTGCAGCCAGACTTCGTGCACATCATGGTTGATGGTCGCATTGTGAAATCGGGTGGAATGGAAATTGCCGAGGAGCTTGAGAAATCTGGCTACGAGGCGTACAAGGAATAACTGCCGCCGTGTCACTAGACGTCGCATCCATTCGCAAAGACTTCCCTGTCTTGCATCGGTTGATTAATGACAAACCATTGGTGTATTTGGATAGCGCGAACACTTCGCAAAAACCTCAAGTTGTCATTGATGCGCTTGCCAACTTCATGGCCAATGGCTATGCGCCAATTAATCGCAGTGCTTACCAGTTAGCTGCTGAAGCAACTGATCTGTTTGAAGGAACTCGCACAGCGCTAGCCAAATTCATCAACGCTCCGAAGGCTCACGAAGTCATCTTCACGAAGAATGCAACCGAAGCACTGAACTTGGTCATTTTGTCGTGGGGTCGCGCAAACATGAAAGCCGGCGACACTGTGTTGCTTACGCACATGGAACACCACGCCAACATCGTTCCATGGCACATGCTCGTAGCCGAACGCGGAATTCAATTGCGTTGGATCCCGCTTACCAGCGATGGTCAACTCGATCTATCGAATCTTGATTCATTGCTGCAGGGCGTAAAAGTGTTCTCGTTCACCGCCATGTCAAACGTGTTGGGAACCATTAACCCCGTTCAACAATTGTGTGCTGCAGCCCATAAAGCCGGTGCACTTGCCATCGTCGACGCCTGTCAATCAGTTCCTCATCAACTAACCGATGTTCAAGCATGGGATGCTGACTTTGTTACCTTCAGCTCGCACAAAATGTGTGGACCATCGGGTGTTGGCGTGTTGTGGGGACGTGAAGCACTCCTTGAAGCTCTTCCACCATTTCTTGGCGGAGGCAACATGATCGCCGATGTTCGCCTAGACGGTTTCACCACTGCTGAATTGCCAGCAAAGTTTGAAGCGGGAACTCCTGCAATTGCAGAAGTCATCGCACTTGGTGCTGCCGTGAGGTACCTCGACAATTTGGGAATGGCAAACATTCGTCGTCACGAGATCGAGATGAGCACCTATGTGTTGAACTCGCTAACCGAGCGTTTTGGCGACGACATCACCATTCACGGTCCAACTAATCCAGAACTCCGTGGAGCCACATTTTCATTCGCTTTCCGCGGCATTCACCCGCACGACCTCAGCCAGGTTCTTGACCAATCAAATGTGTGCGTGCGCGCTGGTCATCACTGCGCCAAACCACTCATGCGCATTCTGGGAGCCAACGCCACTGCGCGTGCAAGCTTCTATTTGTACAACACCCAACAAGAGGCCGACATGTTGGCCGACGCGCTCGACAGTGCGTCAGATATCTTCTGAGTAGACCTAGGAGCACATATGGCCGGACTTGAAGACCTCTACCGAGAAATCATTCTTGATCACTACCGCACGCCTCGCAATCGTGGTGAGCTAGATGCTCCAGCAGTAAGTGCCGAAGGCCACAACCCATTGTGCGGCGACGAGATTCGTATTTTCGTCGATGTTCAAGATGGTGTAGTCACCGATGTTCGCTTCAACGGATCTGGATGTTCAATCAGCCAAAGCTCGGCAAGCATGATGACGTCAGCGATCAAGGGCAAGCCTGTCGATCAGGTGAAAGCCATCGTGAAGAAATTCAAGTCCATGATGACCGTTGATGAAGACGAGTCACCAGTTGATGAATCGCTCAACCTTGGTGACTTAGAAGCACTGCAAGGTGTCGTGAAGTTTCCTGTGCGCATCAAGTGCGCAACGCTTGGCTGGAATACGTTGCTTGATGCACTGACCACTGCTGGTCAATAGCCTTTTCTAACCAACAAGGTTTGGTGCGGTTTTACCCGCCAGCACTGCAAGCGAATTCGTCGCCGCGGTATTTGCCATTGCTGTTCGCGTTTCAACTGTTGCCGAACCCAAATGCGGAATCAGCACTGCATTGTCAAGGCCAAGCAAGCCTTCGTGCACCTTCGGCTCGTGTTCAAACACATCTAGACCAGCGCCTGCAATTACGTTGCTCTGCAGGGCATTAGCCAATGCGGCTTCATCAACAACTGGACCACGTGCAGTGTTAATGAGGTAAGCAGACTTCTTCATTTTGCCAATGGTTTCGGCGTTCATGAGATGATGCGTTTCTGGCGAATACGGGCAGTGCAGCGAAACCACATCGCTTGTTGCCAACAGCTCGTCCATTGACATGTGCTTGGCATCAAGTTCTTTAGCAGTTGCGGCATCGAGCGGAGTTCGCTTTGTGTACGCAATGGTCATGCCGAAGGCTTTTGCGCGGCGCGCTACTGCAGCACCAATTAAGCCCATTCCAACAATGCCAAGTTGGCTTCCCTGAATTCCGGAGCCCAGCATGTAGAACATTCCCCACTGCCACGGCTCGTGCTTGCGAATCACTCGCTCACCTTCTGCCAAGCGACGCGTGGACATCAAAATGAGTGCCATGGCAATGTCGGCTGTTGCTTCGGTAAGTACACCAGGCGTATTCGTTACCAACACATTGCGTTCTTTGCAGGCAGGAACATCAATGTTGTTGTAACCAACTGCAACGTTTGACACCACCTTTAGCTGTGGGCCAGCAGCATCCAACAGTTCAGCGTCTACCTTTTCAGTAAGCAATGAAACAATGGCATCTGCGCCTTTTACCCGCTTCAGCAACTCGTCTCGCGAAATCGCAACAGGCTCGTCCCACGAAACGACTTCGTGCTCGGCGCGCAATCGCTCAACCGCAACGCCAGGAATCTTGCCCGTAATGACTACTTTTGCCATGGTTATTGAGCAACCCAATTGCCGAACAAGTCCATGCCTTCTTGAATTTCTTGTTTGTCAATACCCGAAAATGCGAAGCGAACATAGTTGCGCTGCTCGCCTGGCTGCGGTCGACCAAAGTGGCGACGCGTGCAGAACGAAACACCCGTTGCATGCAGAGCTTGTTCGGCAAACACAGCCAAATCGTCAATTCCCTTGCGCTCCATTGCTTCGGTTACATCTGGGAACAAATAGAACGCTGCTTCTGGCGAGTGGCAACTTACGCCCGGCATCGCGTTCAACATATTCACGGCAATGTCACGACGCTCTTTCAACGTGTTCAACATTTTTGGAATGGACGACTGATCGCCACGCACACCTTCAACTCCGCCGTACTGCACAAAGTGCGTTGTACATGACTCGTCGTTGGTGTTTAGTTTGGCGATCTGGTTTGCAATTTCCGTTGGAGCAATTGCTGCACCCAAACGCCAACCCGTCATCGCGAACTTCTTTGAGAACGTGTACAAAATGACAGTTCGCTCAAGCATTCCTGGAAGCGATGCAATGGACTTTGACGTTCCTGAATAACGCATTTCAAAATATGCTTCGTCAGACAACACCCACAGGTTGTGCTTAATGGCAATCTCGGCAATTGCTTCGCGCTCTGCATCGGTCGACTCCGCGCCGATTGGGTTCTGCAAGTCGTTATAGATGATTGCTTTGGTCTTTGAAGTGATCTGCGACTTCAGGTGATCAAGATCAATATTGAATCCGGTTGATGACGGAATGTAGCGATACGACTTGGCAACACCACCGAAGTATTCGATCTGGCTTTCATA
>CANIHL010000066.1 GCA_947467375.1 Acidimicrobiaceae bacterium
TCTACGATACGGGGGTGCTTGCTCACCAAGGTGGTTGGGATGAAATCCTGCTCGTTGCAGGACCAATTCTCGTAATTGTGCTCGTGTTATGGAAGGCCACTCAGCGCGCTGAGCGCATTGCCGCCAAGCGCACAGCCGAATCTGGCGAAACCTCGGCTACGAACGCCGAGTAATTCGGGCTCCAAGGCCCGCCAAACGACCAACGAGGTCGTCGTACCCGCGATCGATGTGATGAATGTCGCTCACAATCGTTTGTCCTGTTGCAACCAATCCAGCAACTACTAACGCAGCGCCCGCACGAATGTCCGGTGCATTCACCGGCGCACCCACAAGTTGTTCCACTCCGCGAACCACAGCATGATGACCGTCAATACGCACATCTGCTCCGAGTTTCATTAATTCATCTACGTAACGGAAACGACCGGGATACAAATTCTCGGTTGCGATTCCCGTTCCGTCCGAAACTGCCAACATGCCAACGAGCAGTGGCTTGTAGTCCGTTGCGATTCCTGGGTACGGAAGGGTTGCGAAATCAATCGCACGCAATCGGTCTTGACATGTCACGTGCAGGCCATCTTGCTGCGGAGTAATGCCAACACCCATTTCCGAGAATCGATTGATGAGCATTTCCATGTGTTCGGCTCGTGCGCCGCGCACGAATACATCGCCGCGAGTAACAGCGACCGCCGAAATATAAGTAGCAGCCTGCACGCGGTCATTCACCACTTCGTGATCGGTTGAGTGCAATTGATTTGGTTTCACTCCGGTAATCGATAAGCGATCGGTACCAATTCCTGCAATATTTGCGCCCATATCCACAAGCATGTTGCACAAGTCAACAATTTCTGGCTCGCGCGCTGCGTTATCGATAACCGTGACTCCATTTGCCAGAACAGCAGCAGTCAAAATGTTCTCGGTCGCGCCAACACTTGGAAACTTCAGCTCAATAGTTGCTCCATGTAAATCTTTTGCCGTCGCACGAATGCCATCTCTATTCAGTTCAAACGTTGCGCCCATCGCTTCTAAACCCATGACATGCAAGTCAATTGGTCGCGATCCAAAGTCATCGCCACCCGGCATTGCAATGTCTGCACTTCCGTACCGACCAACAAGAGGACCCAGCACATTTATTGACGCCCGAATTCGGTCAACTTGTTCAAATGGGGCAACCGGAGTGATGTTTCCCGTATTGGTGAGCACCAATTCGTGTGTGCCAACTCTTTTTGACTGCACTCCAAGTGCGCGCAATAGGTCGCACATCGTGTCAACGTCTGCAATGTCGGGAACATTGGTCAAGCGGTACTCGCCTTCGGCAAGCAGGGTCACGGCCATCAGTTTGAGAACCGAATTCTTGGCTCCCGGAACCTGAACCTCGCCTCGCAGCGCTTCGGAATGCTCAACAACAATCTGCATGACGCAATCAGTATGCTCGCGCAGTGGCAACAAGTAGCACTTACCCCAAGAAATACAGCCGAATATGGGGTTTTTCGGCGCCTGAGCCACTGACCCCTCGGCAAAAAAGTGTGCTCAAACTGCTGTGGCTTGCCTGCCTTCCCGCCGCCTATGTGAACACCGTTTTTACGCAAACTGTTGCGTATGCATCGACTGAATTTCATATTTCAGAACAAGGTCAAGGTTTCGCCGCAGCCATCGTGCGCTGGGGAGTCATCATTGCAATTCCTATTGCTTCGTACGCCGACAAAGTGGGAAGGCGACGCGTCATCATTGGTCTTGCTTGGCTAGCGCCACTCATTATTTCTCTCGGTGCGCTTTCGCCGTCGTTCGAATTTCTGGTTGCAACACAAACCATTGGCAGGCCACTCGGCATCGCGCTCACTGTATTTGTTTTGGTATTTGCCACAGAAGAAATGGGCACTAACACTCGTGCATGGGCGCTCAGTATTTTGGCTGTGGGCAGTGGCGTTGGCGCAGGTTCAGCAGTCGGCGCAATTCCTCTCGCCGGCATTTCCGAATCGTCATGGCGCTTGGTGTATCTCGTAGGAATTGCATGGTTGGCTGTGGCGTACGTGCTTACTCGTTCGCTTCCCGAGACTGAACGATTCCTCGCGCTTCACGAAGAGCAACTCCATCACACCGATGTGGAAACTCACATTCACCGCGACCGTTTGTGGTTACAAATTGCAGTCGCCGTGCTCACCAATGTGTTCGTTGCAACCGCATCTATCTTTCAATCTCGCTATCTCAAAGATGTGCGTGGATATTCCGCGTTTGAAATTTCCATGTTCATCACCATCACCACCATTCCAGCAACGTTTGGACTAGTAGTTGGTGGTCGCCTTGCCGACAAGATTGGACGTAAAGCCGTTGCCATTGCCACCGTGCCAACGGGAACCTTGCTGTTCGCTTCGTCATTTGCGGTGCATGGGCTCGCAATGTGGAGTGCGGCAATTTTCGGCGGAGTGCTTCTCGGAGTTTCATACCCTGCAATGGCGGTGTTTCGCAGCGAACTGTTCCCCACCGCACACCGCAACATGGCGTCAATTCTCATCATGGTTGCTTCGCTCATTGGCGGCAGTGTTGGGCTCATCTTCGCTGGATTCCTACTCGACAACGGCATGTCGTATGGCCGCGTCATGCTCACGTTTGCACTTGGCCCTGTCATCGTTGCGGCACTCGTTGCAGCGAAGTATCCCGAAACTGCACACCTCGAACTTGAAGACATCAATCCCGAGGATGCACACTTACACAGTTCGTAGCCAGTCCTTCAACAGTGTGGCCACGCGTTCATCGTGACCTTTCAGTTCGTGTCGACCACCTTCGATGAGATGAACAACAGGTGGCGACGGAAGCAGTGCAAATGCACTCGCCAGCTCTTCCGGGGTGCCAAATTCATCACGAGTTCCGCTAATAAATAGGGCTTTTACGGCCAACCGCGGCAGGTGCTCGGTTCGTAATTGTTCAGGCTTTTTTGGCGGATGCAGTGGGTACCCAATGCACACCACTCCAGCAACGCTGAGTTGATCTTCACTATCGGAACTTGCCATGGTGCACATACGGCCACCCATCGAACGACCACCAATGACGAGCTCGGTTGTCTCGCATCCAAGTTCACGGGCGAATGCACGCACTTCGTCTTTTACACACTGCACCAACACTGGCGCCTTGTCAGGAAACTTCTTGCCTGCTGTGCGATATGGAAAATCAACTCGCAACACCGGCAGAGGGCTGAGATGATTCTCAATTGCAATGAGCGCAGCATGATCACGACTGCTACCCGCACCAGGAAACAGCACTACCCCGCGCACGACCATGACGTTATGAACTCAGCAACACGCGGCGAGCTTCACTCAAATCGTTGATGCTGGCGCTTGCTGTGCGCGAATCGCCGCCGTGGTCTGGGTGCACATCACGCAAACTCTCACGGAATCGAACTTGAATTTCGCGCTTCGAAGGCTTCACCGTTCCCGGTGGGAAGCCGAGCATCTCCAGTGCCCACGCACGTGGGTCTGCCATTGCGGCAATGGTCGATGCATTGCTGCCTGCCAAGTACGCAACGAATGTTTGATTCAATGGCTCGCGCCACTTCATGGCCTTCAACAACATGGGTGCAAGTTTTTTACGAATGCTTGGGTCTAGTCGTTCCAATACATACACGGCGCCAAGCACATGTTGCAGTGGTGTTCCGCCTTCAGAAAACTCGAAGCGAATGGAATCGTTTTCGCCAATCATGCGATGCACGCTTCGAGCAAGCCCGTGCCTGTCAGTCTGAAAGCGATGTCGCAACCGTGGCTGCACAATGCGCTCACCTTGTTCAATTTGTGAAATCAAACGATGAACATCGGGAATCAAATCTTCATGAACACTTCCTGCATGTGCGGCAACAATTGCTCCGAGCAAAATTCCACCAAGACCAGGTGTTGGATCGATTGGCAAATTCAGTCCGCCAAGCGACAATCGGCGTGTTGGAGTAATTGGCCTCGAGTGCCAAAACTCCACTTCGGCTAGAACTTCAGATAGACCTGAAGTCTCAGTTGTTGTCATCTACAAAAGTTACGCCACGACTGTCAATGGAGTCCAAGCAAGAGTCAACAACTGCTTCAACTCCGATGGGAACCAGCAACATGGTGCCATCCCAGCGGTAACCGATATCCAAATTGTCCAGCATGTCGCACAGTTGCTTGCGCTCGCCTTCCGACCATTCATCAAGTTCATATTCGGTGATGTTGTCTTCACCCGAATCGTCGTCGTCGCCATCATCAAGATTGTCGAGTTCGTCTTCAATTTCGTCCAAAATTGCGTCAACAACCTGTTCGGTGTCTTGTGCAACCAACAGCTCTGGGCCATCCCATGAGTGGGCAACTTCTGCATCGGCAAGTGCTGCCGCAACATCGGCTCGATCATCAACCGACCAGTCAGAAAGGTCGTAACGCGTGGTGAGCGCCTCTGGGTCTTTAGGGTTCCATTCGCTCATAACCCGAACGCTACATCGTTTCAGTCCAAAAGCGAATTGCGACTAGATTTTGTGCCATGCCTGCACGTGAAAGACCAGACCGCAACCTCGCTATGGAATTGGTGCGTGTCACCGAATCCGCAGCACTCGCCGCATCAAGGTGGGTTGGTCGAGGCGACAAGAACGCAGCAGATGGCGCAGCGGTAGACGCCATGCGCAACGTGCTCGACACCGTGAGCATGGACGGAATTGTGGTCATTGGTGAAGGCGAAAAAGACGAAGCCCCAATGCTCTACAACGGCGAACGTGTTGGTAACGGCAGCACGCCAAACACCGACGTTGCAGTCGACCCAATTGACGGCACAACCCTTACATCACTTGGTCGCGGAAACGCACTTTCCGTCATTGCAGTTTCCGAGCGCGGCTCCATGTTTAACCCTGGTCCGTGCGTGTACATGGACAAGATCGCTGTTGGTCCTGAAGCAGCACACGCAGTAGACCTCGACTGGTCACCAACAAAGAACCTCCAAGAAGTTGCGCGCGCGACCAAGAAGCTCGTGAGCGAACTCACCGTCATGATTCTTGAGCGTGACCGACACAACGACCTCATTGCTGAGGTTCGTTCAACCGGTGCACGCATTCGTCTGATTTCCGACGGCGACATTTTTGCTGCAATTGCAGCCGCTTCACCAGAAGTTGGCGTCGACATTTTGTTCGGCATTGGCGGAACTCCAGAAGGCGTTGTGGCGGCAGCCGCATTGAAATCAATGGGCGGCGAAATCATTGGTCGACTGCATGCACGTGACGATGCAGAACGCAAGGCCGCCGAAGCTGCAGGTTACGACCTGAGCAAGGTGCTCACTACCGACGACCTCATTAGCGGCGAAGACATCTTCTTTGCCGCAACGGGCGTCACCGATGGCGAGCTATTGCGTGGCGTGCGTTACGACGCATACGGCGCACGCAGCCACAGTTTGGTTATGCGCAGTCGCAGCGGAACCATCCGTTACATCGACACACATCATCGCCACGATCGCCTCGCGGCATACTCGTCAACCGACAGTAAATAAGCTCTGTTTAGCGGCGCATAAATAGGCCGATAAACCAACGGCCCACACTGCGGGGCAACACATCGGTAATACCGACCAACGTCTTATACAAAATTCCTGGCACCACGATTGGCTTGCCCTTAATAACGCCATTAATGCCCGTGCGCGCAACCAACTTCACCGAAGTCCAAGCAACTGCAGGGAATTTGCTCTCATATTTGCTGGTGTTTGACACCGATTGAAATTCAGTTTTGGTTAAGCCTGGGCACAAAGCCGTAATGCGAATGCCGGTGTTTGCAAGCTCTTGATGCACCGCTTCGGTGAAACTGGTGACAAATGCTTTTGTTGCTGAATACACAGCGAGTCCTGGCTGAGCCTGGAAGCTGGCAACACTGGACACGTTCAAGATGTACCCGCGACCGCGCGGCAACATGAGGTTTACTGCAGCACTCGTTATGCGCATGAGCGCAACCACATTTAGTTGCACTTCATTTGCCAAACGATTTAGGTCAATGCGGTGCATCGGTCCAGAAGTTCCAAAACCTGCGTTGTTCACCACGAAATCAACAGGTGGCTTCGAGGTATCGCGCAAGCGTGCTTCTACTGCAGCCACACCGTCAGTCGTCAACAAATCGGCGGTCAACACTTCAACGTTCTTGTATTGATCGGCAATGGTTTGTAGGCGGTCACCACGACGAGCGACGAGCACCATAGGCACTCCTGCTTTACCCAACATATGCGCCATCTGTTCGCCGATGCCGCTTGAAGCACCCGTAATGAGTGCTTGCGTAAATGGATAATTAGTGCGCGGCACGCGTCTCGGTTAGGCCGCCAGCAGCGGACAATCGTGCATGCGCACGGCGCAATGCAGATTCGACGGTTGCATCATGTTCGCCACGGCTTGCAGCCTCAGCACGCTCTAGTGCTGCACGTGCACGCTTGATGTCAATTGCTTCTGCAAGTTCTGCAGAGTCAGAAAGAATCGTCACGTGGTCTGGCGCAACCTCTACGAAGCCGCCATGCACTGCGAGGTCTTGTACTTTGCCATCCGACAAGTAGATACGCGTGTGGTTTTCGGTCAGTGCTCCAAGGAACGAAATGTGCCCTGGCAAGAATGCGATTTCGCCACCGTCGAGTGTGCGAGTGATGACCTGCTTGGCCTCACCAGAAAACAGCACACGCTCAGGCGAAACCACCTCTACGCGAAGAGCGCCAGTTGAAGCCATTATGAAGCGTTCTCCTGCAGTGACTTCGCCTTTGCGAGCACTTGGTCTACGCCACCAACGTTCAAGAAGGCCTGCTCTGGAATTTCGTCCAAGTCGCCCTTAATGATCGCTTCGAAGCTTTCTACAGTCTCGTCAGTCTTTACGTATTCACCCTTCAAACCGGTGAACACTTCAGCAACGAAGAACGGCTGCGACAAGAATCGCTGTACTTTGCGAGCACGCGAAACGGTGAGGCGGTCTTCTTCTGAAAGTTCGTCGAGACCCAAGATGGCGATGATGTCTTGCAGTTCCTTGTAGCGCTGCAGAATTTCCTGCACCTTACGAGCAGTTGCATAGTGACGATCGCCAACAACTTCTGGCGACAAAATTGTCGACGTTGAAGCAAGTGGGTCCACTGCAGGGTAAATACCAAGCGATGCGATTTGGCGTGACAACTCGGTGGTTGCATCCAAGAACGTAAAGGTGGTGAACGGTGCTGGGTCGGTGTAGTCGTCAGCAGGTACATACACAGCCTGCAACGAGGTGATCGAGCGACCACGTGTTGAAGTAATGCGTTCCTGCAACTGACCCATTTCGTCAGCAAGCGTTGGCTGGTAACCCACGGCTGAAGGCATACGTCCAAGCAGTGTTGATACTTCTGAACCAGCTTGTACGTAACGGAAAATGTTGTCTACGAACAACAACACGTCTTGGTTGCGTACGTCGCGGAAGTACTCGGCCATCGTGAGCGCCGAAAGAGCAACGCGAAGTCGAACTCCAGGTGGTTCGTCCATTTGGCCGAACACGAGTGCTGCCTTTTCGAACACGCCCGACTCTTCCATTTCCATGCGCAAGTCGGTGCCTTCACGTGTGCGCTCGCCTACTCCAGCGAACACTGACACACCACCGTGGTTTGAGGCCACGCGGTTAATCATTTCGGTGATGAGAACGGTCTTACCTACACCTGCACCACCGAACAAGCCGATTTTTCCACCAGCGAGGTACGGGGTGAGCAAGTCGATGACCTTAATTCCGGTTTCAAACATGCGACGGCTTGGTTCAAGAGCTGCAAAGTCTGGTGCTGGACGGTGAATGTCCCAACGCTCTGCATCTTTGAAGTCGTCGTTGTTTCCGTCGAGACACTCGCCCCATACGTTCCACACGTGACCAAGTGTCTTGTCGCCAACTGGCACCTGAATGCCGTGACCCGTGTTGCGCACTGGCGTACCGCGGCGCAAACCGTCTGTTGGCTTCATGCACACAACGCGCACTCGGCTGTTACCCAATTGCTGGGCAACTTCAGCCAACACCTTGACGTCTTTGCCGTCTGAAGTGATGGTGAA
>CANIHL010000067.1 GCA_947467375.1 Acidimicrobiaceae bacterium
CGCCAATCATTTGGTTGATCATGGCGGTCAAGTCATCCATTGCAACTTCGCCGCTTGCACGCTTGAACACGTTTCCTTGTGCATCCACAAGAACGAAGTATGGGTAACCCGACAAGCCAAATGCATTTGCAGCAGCCTTGTCTTTCGAGTCGGCAATGACTGGCCACAACGCAGGGAATTGTTCGCGAGCAAGCCACTCAGATGGTGGGTAGTTCGGATTCGCTGGGTCGGTGCCAGTTGCTACTGCAATGACATCAATTCCAGTTGGTGTCTTGCCGTCTTTCTCCCATTGCACAAGCAGAGGAACTTCACGCTGGCAGTGTGGGCACCAGTGGGCAAGAAAGACCACCAGCATTGGTGTGCCGGTTCCCTCTGTGGTGATTGATGTGCCAGTGAAGCCTTTGCCAGAAATAACAGGCGCAGGCATTCCAATTGCAGTGTCAATAGCAGTTGACACTGAATCGAAAGCAGGAAGAGCATCGCCAGTGACAGTGATGTCACTGAATTCAGATACTGCACCTGTTGCGGTGTCGGACTTCGAACCACTTGATGAAATAGCGACGATGGCAGCACCACCGATGACGATTGCGATGATTGCGCCAACGATGAATTTGCCGCGACCTGATGATGAATTACTCATGACTACTCCGTTTGTGTGTTTGGAAGGGTGGTGAATACGAGAACTGCAAGAAACCCAGTGAGTGCCATAAACGGCAGTGTGACGAAACCAAAGTGCTGGAACCAAATAAATTCGCACGGAACATCAACATCACACACACCGGCATCAAGGTTCGGAAAGCGTTCCAAGAACCAGTGGTAGGTAGAGATGGTGATGCCAATTGAGGCAAGTGGAACTGCATAGCGCCAGATCTTTTTGTCCTTAACAAGTGCTGCGACGATGAGCAGTATCGCAAGCGGGTACATCATGGTGCGCTGGAACCAGCACAACCTGCATGGCTTGTAGTTCACGATTTCGGAAAAATACAGACTGCCCAGTGCGCAGGTGGTGGTGACCGCTGCGGCAAGTGGCAGTGCCCACGGAGCAAATGCAGAAATAATTGCGCGAGCAGAGGTGCTGCGCGAGTACAACATACGTGCAACTAGGACAACAAGGGTTCCAGCCAACAACGCAACACTCAGCATGGAAAAGAAGAGTTCGAAGGTCTCGTTGTTCATGAGTAATAACAGTGTAGAGAGCAGGCCATATTGAAGGCTCGTCATGCCACGTAAAAGCGGGCAGAATAGAGGCGTGACAACATTTAAAGACCGTATAAAGGCAGACATCACCGAAGCTATGAGGGCACGCGAAGAGGCGAAGCTTTCCACGTTGCGCATGGTCCTTTCGGCAATTCAAAATGCTGAAGTTGCTGGCGACGAAGCAATTGTGCTGACCGATGATCAGGCAATCAAGGTGTTGCAGAGCGAAGCAAAGAAGCGCGCCGAGTCCGCACAGATTTATGCCGATGCTGGTCGCACAGAAGCAGCGGCGAAAGAACGCGCAGAACTCCTAGTTATTGAGGCGTATCTACCTGCGGCAATGAGCGATGACGAAGTTGCAGCAATTGTTGCTGATGAAATTGCAAAGGCTGCTGCAGCAGGTCAAACGGGTGGCAAGGCAATGGGTGCTGTGGTGAAGGCAGTTCGCGACCGAGTTGGCTCTGGTGCCGACGGTGGGAAAATTGCAGCCTTGGTAAAAGGCGCTCTCGGCTAACAGCAGAGAATGTCAACCATGAGTACATTGTGGTTAATGGGGAGCGCAAAGCGTCATCGTAAGTTTTTTCAAGGCTGCTTGATCATTCTTGCAATGGTTATGACTGGATTTCCTGCAGTTGCATCCTCCGCCCAACTCGTGACGTCAAAAAATGTGGAAGCAACTTCAACCATTGTTGGATATGTGGGTCAGCAGAAGAGCGCTGCATGGCTGACGATTAAGGCAGGACTCGCTTCTTATAACCCGAAGCCAAGAATCGTTATTGCAAAACAAAGCAAAAAGATTTGTGCGTTTGGGTCTGATTCAGTTCGATTATCAAAGGTCGGAAATTGCTTTCTGACCTTGACCTCTGGAAAGTTTTCAAAAAAGTTAGTAATCGGTATACGACAGTTGCTACCTCGCACGACAGTCGATCGCCCTGGTGGAAACATTCTTGATATCAAACCTCTGTACATCACCTTCAAAAATGGTCCCGATAATTCTCATGACACTGACGGTGTTATTGCACAAATGATGAGCAACAGTCTTGATTACATGGCTGAACAGAACCCTGGGTTTACACCGCGTTTAGATACGTACGAAGGCTTGCCGGATATTCAGCACGTCCAAATTCCAATGACATATGAGGAATTCGCAGCTCGTTGGACAACCACTTTCGGACCATTGGCAGAGGTACTAAGCGAATTGGGATTTCCGATGCAATTTCCGGAACGCACAGGAAAGGGCTACGACAAAATCAATCGCATATATGTAGCCCTCGTTGAAGGCTCCCTGCCATTAAAGAAAGGGTTTGATTCTGGACACGTCACGCCAGGATGCGGAACAAATGCAAACTCGGGGATTATTCAGCACTGGATTCGCATGCCGGATGGATCTGTTTGTGACTGGATTGCCAAAAGTTTCAGCCGTAACGGCCAACGTGATGGAAGTTGGAACACAGAAACGGTTCGGCACTTAATTGCACGACAGCAGATGCGTACAAATGTTGGCTGTGATACAACATCAAACAATTACTTCAGTTTGCCACTCTCGCAAATGGATAATTCAATTTCTCGACAGGATGATCCGATCACCTATAAATACGTTGGTAAACCCCAACCACCGTGGGTGATGGATGGAAACCACAACCTGTATTTCAAGATAAAAAGTGGACCGAGGGTAGGAAACGTTTGTGATGATCTTGCGTATTCACCATATTGGACACAGATTGAAAATGGTGACCAAACATCAGATGTAATCGCCGGAAGAAGTTTTACAGATCAACCAGATGACTCGACTTCTCCTCAAGTTCATGTTCTCTACGTATTGCCAAAAGATGTGAAAAGTAGAGATTTTGATGTCAAGGGAACTTTTGGCGAAATCATCAAGTCAACAAATGAGTGGCTCTTTGCAAAAGGTGGCAAGCGCTTGCGTTTTGATACGTACAAGGGGAATTTGGACGTAACTTTTGTTCGGCTTAACGAATATGAAGGCCAGTTGTGGATGGAAGCGAGTGATAAAAACAAGAAGTGTGGACAAAGTCCATGTCCAACACTTGACACCCTCAAGTCCTTGCTCGATGCAAAAGGATTTACTGCTCCGAACAAGGCGTACCTGATTTACTACGGAGGGGCAACAATTCCATCGTCTCGGATTGTTTCGCCGTATTGCGGCACTGGCGGACATAATCATGCGGCAATTATGCAAGTCGGTCTTGTGGACATGATGAGCGGCCAATTCAATTGTTTTGGAGCAAACAAAACAACGCTTCCTGAAAGCGTCAACACCTCAGGCCTCGCTTCATTTCACGAGATTTTTCATGTTCTCGGTGGTGTTGGGGCTTCACCCAATAGCGATGGAAATTACGGACACATCAAGAATGATCCAACCGACTTAATGGGTGGAAGCCAAGGAACGGTAAGGCTCGATCCAAGTAACGACGATTATTGGAGACATGGCAAAAGCAATTTCGTCGATCTCTACAACAGCGCATTTATGGAACCAGCTGAACCCAATGCCGTCATGCCTGTTGGCTGGTGACCAGTAAGCGCCCTCGATAGGAATCGAACCTACGACCTGCGGTTCCGGAAACCGACGCTCTATCCACTGAGCTACGAGGGCCTAATTACCGTCAGGCTATCGCTCGCGCGATTGTTGGGATTTTGAATTAGGTGCAGTTAGTGCGGTGCGGTCGGCAACAATAGAAGGACTATGGCTGACCCGGTCCTTACCGTTGCTGAATTGCTGCGGCCAACCTTTACGCAGATTGCTGGCGGCGTAGACAGCGACCCGGTTGTTCGCAGAAGCGACAGGGCCGACGCGCAAGTAAACGGTTCACTCGCACTGGCAAAAGTGTTGGGCAAGACACCTCGCGAAGTTGCGCAGATGGTGTTGGATGCTGCAGACCTTTCGGGAGTGTGCAGCGCTACAGAAATTGCTGGGCCTGGGTTTATTAACGTCACATTTTCGAATGAGTTTTTGGCAAGCGAGCTTGTTGCCGCTGCCGCAGATTCGCGCCTTGGTGTGCGCAATGCTCCTGCGAAGTTAAAAGTAGTTGTCGACTACTCGGCGCCAAACGTTGCAAAAGAAATGCACGTTGGGCACTTGCGCAGCACGGTCATCGGTGACGCGTTAGTTCGCATGCTCGAGTTTGTTGGCCACAGTGTTGTGCGCGAAAACCACATTGGCGACTGGGGAACGCCATTTGGAATGCTCATTGAGCACCTCATCGACTTGGGTGAAACAGAAGCAGCCAACGAATTGTCCGTTGGCGACCTCGACTCGTTTTATCGTCAGGCACGAACGAAGTTCGATTCGAACGATGAATTCAAAGAACGCGCTCGTGCACGTGTGGTGTTGCTGCAGGGTGGCGACGAAGAAACTCTGCGCATGTGGAATTTGTTGGTGGGCGAGAGCACTCGCTATTTCGACAAGGTGTATCGCACGCTTGGAGTGTTGCTCACTGCCGACGACCTGATGGGCGAAAGCGCATACAACCCGCTGCTTGCTCAAGTAGTGGACAGACTGCGCGCTTCTGGATTGATTGAAATGAGCGATGGCGCCGAAGTGGTGTTTCCTGAAGGGTTCTTGAATCGCGAGAACGAGCCACTGCCATTAATCATTCGCAAAACCGATGGCGGATACAACTACGCAACGAGCGACCTTGCATGCGTGATCGATCGCGTTGAGCGAATTGGTGCAAACGTGGTGTTGTACGTAGTTGGATCACCACAAGCTCAACACTTGGAAATGGTTGCAGTGGTTTCGCGTAAGGCGGGCTGGGTTCCAGAAAGCACCGAGCTCACTCACGTTGCATTTGGCAATGTGCTTGGTGCAGATCGCAAAATCTTGAAAAGCCGCAGTGGTGAAGTAGTGAAACTAGATGCATTGCTTACCGAATCGGTTGAACGCGCAGCCGATGCGGTGAAAGAAAAGAACGCAGAACTACCGGCAGCGCAGCAAGCAGAAGTTGCGCGCCAAATTGGAATTGGTGCGGTGAAATACGCCGACCTTTCTACCGATCGCATTAAGGACTATGTCTTCGACTGGGAGCGCATGCTGGCGTTCGAGGGCAACACGTCGCCGTATTTGCAGTACGCACATGCGCGTATTTGCAGTATTTTTCGCAGGACTGGTGTTGATCGTGCTGCGGTACGCGGAATTACGCCAACACTTGGCCACAGCGCAGAACGAGCATTGACCGTGCGCTTGTTGCAGTTTGATACCGCAGTGTGGGACACGCTCGACAAGTACAGCCCGCATCGCTTGTGCACGTATTTATACGATTTAGCCAGCGAGTTCAGCTCGTTTTATGAACATTGCCCAATTTTGCGCGCCGACTCTGAAGAACAGAAGATGAGTCGGTTGGCATTGTGCGATTTCACTGCTCGGGTAATGGAGCGTGGGCTGGCATTATTAGGTATCGAATCTCCGGAGCAAATGTGAGCGCCATCGCCAAGCACCTACTGCCAGACAACGCGGTAATTGATGCACAAGGCGTCATGAGTATTGGCGGTTGCTCGCTTGTAGACGTGGCCAAGCAATTTGGAACGCCAGTGTTTGTGTACGACGAAGATCATTTACGTGCGCGTTGCCACGAAGCGGTGAAGGCGTTTGGTGCGAACAGGGTGATTTATGCAACCAAGGCTTTCTTTTGCACAGCAATGGCAAAGTTGGCCTACGACGAAGGTCTCATGCTCGATGTTGCAACAGGCGGCGAGTTATTCGTTGCGCTGAACGCAGGCGTGCCTGGCAGTAGTTGCGTGATGCACGGAAATAACAAGAGCATGGACGAGTTGCGCATGGCAATTAATGCCGATGTGCATCACATTGTTGTTGACAACTTTGACGAACTCGATCGTTTGGACGCACTCCATGCAGAAGGCTTGCCTGTTCCGCGAGTGCAATTACGCATAACGCCAGGTGTTTCAGTGCACACGCACGAATACATTGCCACTGGCCAAAACGATTCGAAGTTTGGTTTCAATCTTGGCAATGGAGATGCGCATAAGGCTGCAGAGCGTGTACGAACTTCAAAGTCTGTGAACTTTGTTGGCGTGCATTGCCATATTGGCTCAAACGTGTTCGCGGTAGAGAACTTTGCTCACGCCGCAAAAATCATGGTGGATTTGGCAAATGAGTTAGAGGTAGAGCAACTCACCTTTGGGGGTGGGCTTGGTGTTGCCTATGTGGAAAGCGAACATGCATCAACCATCACCGAATGGTCAACGCACCTCATTTCTGCAGCCGAACAATTGCGTAAACCGACACAAGTGTTTGTTGAACCAGGCCGTTCAATTGTTGCGTCCGCTGCAGTAACGGTGTACGAAGTGGGAACAGTGAAGCCAATTCCTGGAGTGCGCACTTATGTAGCTGTTGATGGCGGCATGAGCGACAACCCGCGCCCAGTGATGTACGGCAGTGGATACGAATTGTTTATGCCTGCACATGCCAACGCCGATCGCACCGAGTCAATTCGGTTAGTTGGCAAACACTGCGAAAGCGGTGACATCTTGATTAGTGAAACTTTCGCACCTGCTGGATTGCGTGTTGGCGATTTGGTCGCAACACCTGTAACAGGCGCATATGGGCACTCAATGGGCTCGAACTACAACAAGATCACGCGTCCTCCAGTGGTGTTTGCTCGTAATGGCAAAGCACGACCAGTGGTGCGTCGCGAAACATATGACGACCTAGTTCGACTGGATGTGAGCGAATAGCCAATAGCGTGAAGGGCATGACGGAACACCGCGTGCGTCTTGGAGTTATTGGACACGGAACAGTTGGCGCGGCATTTGTGCGCCTGGTGAAACAGCAGTCCGACACCATTGCTGCGCGTAGCGGAGTTCGCCTTGAAGTTGCGCGAGTAGCTGTTCGCAATATTGATGCACACAAAGGTTCAATTGCCGCAGAGGTGATGACCACCGACGCGGAATTTGTTGTGAACGACCCAACTGTTGATTTGGTCGTCGAACTGATGGGCGGGGTAGACCTGCCGCGCAAGTTGATTCTTGCCGCATTGAAAAATGGCAAGCCAGTAGTTACAGCAAACAAAGCGCTGCTTGCTCAGCACGGCGCAGAGTTATTCGCTGCTGCCGACGATGCCGGAATTGACCTGTTGTTTGAAGCGGCGGTGTGCGGTGGAATTCCACTCATTCGCCCGTTGCGCGAAAGTTTGCGCGGCGAACCAATTAAGCGAGTGCTTGGCATTGTGAACGGCACCACGAATTACATCCTCACCAAAATGAGCGAAGAGGGTCAAAGTTACGCAGACGCACTCGCGGGTGCACAAGCACTTGGCTACGCGGAAGCCGACCCAACTGCAGACGTTGAAGGTTTAGACGCAGCTGCAAAAGTTTCGATTATTGCCAGCATCGCGTTTGGTTGCAATGTTGTGGCTAGCGATGTGTACAGCGAAGGCATCAGCAAAATTTCTCCAGCTGATATCGCGATAGCGAAGCGTCTTGGCTACGCAGTGAAATTGCTGGCCATTGCAGAGTACGACAAAGCAACCGATGAAATTTCGGTTCGCGTGCATCCGGCGATGGTGCCAATGCATCACCCGCTTGCTTCCGTGCGCGACAGTTTCAATGCAGTAGTGGTTGATGGCGAAGCATCTGGCTCGCTCATGTTTTATGGTCGTGGCGCAGGCGGTGACCCAACTGCAAGTTCGGTTCTTGGCGACGTCATCGATGCCTCCATCAACTTGAACAAGGGTGCGCATGCAACGCTAGGAAAGTTAAGCGCGCCGA
>CANIHL010000068.1 GCA_947467375.1 Acidimicrobiaceae bacterium
CAGGATGGTCTACAAGACGCTGGTTTCAAGATCAACAACCCAAATGCATCGCGCACTTGTGGTTGTGGCAACAGCTTTAGCTGATCCCGTTACAGCACACCAAGCGTTGTAAACGCTTCGGTAATTTCTACTGCATCAAAGATTGCATCAAATCGTTCTACCAACACGCCTGTGGCGTCGGTAATAAATAGCGCTGGTTCATACGTCATGTTCAGTGCTTCAACGGCTGGAGCAACAACAGTTGCAGTGTCGTCTGAATAAATCTCGGTATGCAACATGGTGAGTCTGTCGCCAACTAATTCGCGCATTGACAACAACGCTTCTAGTGCTGGTGCACACGTACCTGTTTGGCAGTGTGCAGGTGTGCCGACCAAATATGCAATCGGCTTTCCACGCTTCAGCGCTTCGTTCAACGTGATGTCGTGAAGTGGGCACGGTTCAGGAGTGCGCGTACACACCGGATTAACTCCACGCGGATTCGAAATAGTTGGCGTATCAAATCCAGGAAGCGATGATCCGATGAGTGGAATGGAAATGGTCGCAGGATCCATGATCTGCACACCGGCACCATCTTGTGTTCCACCCTCAATAACCAGTGAATAGATTCCCGTCTCTGCAATATCGATGCGGAACGGCCAGTACGGAGGGTCAATGTTTGCATCGTGGCGCATGGCCACCATGTCTGCAATGACCACTTCGCCATTCTCTGCGTTCAGCAATTGTGCACGAAGTTCTGTTGGTAGTTCTACGCCACTGGTTTTTCCGAGCAGCCCCGCTTGGTTGGCAAGTGAAATGGGAATACGTACAGAGCCCGGCACTAACACTTGAGGAAATCGCTGAACTACTTGGAAAAGTTCGGCTGCTGCGTCAGGAGTGGAACTTGCACAGGAGGTAAGAAAACTGAGTGATCCGCCGAAACCAAAGGTTGCGAGAGTTCCTGTAACGAATTGGCGGCGGGAGATCATGCCTTCATCGTATGACGCATTTTCGGAGAGAAGCCGTCGCCCTATACGCTGGTGACATGGCTACTGCAAAAAAGACTGCAAAGAAGACCGTAAAAAAGACTGCTAAAAAAGCAGTGAAGAAAGCGCCAAAGAAAGCGGCGAAGAAGTCTGCCGCACCGGCAAAATCCACTGCGCCGCTTGGGCCGTACACCCCAGTAGTTCGCGCAGGAGACTGGGTCATTGTTTCGGGCCAACTTGGAGTTGTTGAAGGCAAAATCGTTTCCGGTGGCGTTGCCAAGCAAACCGCTCAAGCAGTAGTCAACCTGAAGGCTCAATTGGCTTCTGCTGGTTGCAACATTCACGACGTAAAAAAGACACTGTGCTTCCTTACCGACATGGACACGTTTGCCACATTCAATACGGCGTACGTCGCCGGTTTTGATGGCAGCCGTCCAGCACGCAGCACTATTGGTGTTGCCTCGCTCCCATTTGGTGGAGCGGTGGAGATCGAAGCCTGGGCTTTCAAGCCACTACGGTAATTGTCATGCCTGGAGCCGTACTTATCGTTCTTGCACTCATTGGTTTCCCCGTAATGGTTGGCTTGTCCACTGCTGGACTTGCCGCGCTCATCGGATTCTTCCTGCAAAAGGATGCCGACAAGCGCCACGAGGGTAGTGAACTCATTGACGTCAACATCTGATCTTCTCATTCGTAATGCGGCACTAGTCGCAACAGTTGACAATCAGCGCAGAGAAATTGCTGGTGGATGGGTTGCCATCACCAACGGTCTAATTTCAGGAATTGGAACAGCAGGCAGTGAGCCTGTGGCGACTCGAACCATTGATGCAACAGATTGCTTGGTAACACCAGGATTGGTGAACACGCACCATCACCTGTATCAAAACCTCACACGCGCATTTCCGCCAATGACGAATGCTGCGTTGTTCGGTTGGCTAAAAACTTTGTATCCACTGTGGAGCACGTTGAACGAAGAGTCTGCACGTGTTTCGGCATGGGTCGGGCTTGCCGAATTGGCTTTGTCGGGCTGCACCACTTCGACTGATCACTTGTATGTACACCCAGCAGGAGCCGGCGATTTGCTCAGTGCAGAAATTTCTGCAGCGCAAGACATTGGTATGCGGTTTCATCCAACGCGTGGGTCAATGTCGTTGTCCGAAAAAGATGGCGGCTTGCCACCCGACAACGTGGTGCAAGATCATGATGTAATTCTTGCCGAGTCGCAACGCATGGTGGAGTTGCATCACGATCGCAGTCATGGCGCAATGGTGCGCATTGCGCTTGCTCCGTGCTCGCCATTTAGCGTGACGAAAAAGTTGATGATTGAATCGGCAGAACTTGCAGAGAAGTTGGACGTTCGTCTGCACACCCACTTTGCTGAAAACTCTGAAGACGACGATTTTTCAGTCGCCACATTTGGCTGTCGACCAACGCAATATTTAGAAGAGGTTGGCTGGCTGAGCAAGCGAACATGGGTGGCGCACTGTGTGATGCCAAATCACGACGAGATTCACAAACTTGGTGCAGCAGGAATTGGTGCAGCACATTGCCCAAGTAGCAATCTCATTTTGTCGTCGGGTATTTCGCCTGTGGTGCAACTGCGCGAGGCAGGAGTTCATGTTGGTCTTGGCGTAGACGGATCATCATCTGCGGACTCTGCATCGCTATGGCTTGAAGCGCGCCAGGCAATGTTGCTCGCAAAATTACAGAACGGAGCCGCGGCTGGAACTGCACGCATGGCACTTGAAATAGCCACCCGCGGAGGCGCAGGTTGCCTTGGTCGCGTTGGCGAGATTGGCGAAATTTCAGTCGGTGCGGTGGGCGATATTGCCGTGTGGTCGCTAACAGGGCCAGCATTTGCGGGGGCAATTGCCGACCCGGTTGAAGCATGGTTGCGTTGCGGCCCAGTAAGTGCGAAGCACACCATTGTGAACGGTAAATCGGTTGTTGAAAATGGGCAATTGGTGAGCAACAAGGTTGATGACATGTTGCGGCAACATCGCGTGCTTGCCCAACAGATGCAATCACATCTCGGCTAGTTGAACCATGTTGCAACACGCACTCGTCACTTTCACTGCGGTATTTCTGGCCGAGCTTCCCGACAAAACCATGTTTGCAACGCTGTTGTTGTCAACACACTTCCGTCGCCGACTTCCCGTGTGGCTTGGCGTCACTGCCGGTTATTCATTCCATGTTGTTGTTGCAGTAATTTTTGGCTCGGCGCTCTCGCGCCTTCCAGAGCGACCTATTCAGGTGTTGGTAGGAACGCTGTTTCTCGTTGGTGGCGTCATGACATGGCGTGCCGGAAAAGACGATGACGAAGAGTCAACTGACAAGTGGTCGACCAGCATGTCGAACTCACGCGTTGCATGGACTGCGGCATCGGTCATTTTGGTTGCAGAGTTTGGAGATCTCACTCAACTAGCCACCGCTGGCTTTGCTGCACGATTCGGCGACCCAATTGCGGTTGCATGCGGAGCAGCACTTGCACTTTCGTGCGTGTCTGGCCTTGCAGTGCTTACCGGTTCATGGTTAACAACAAAAGTTCCACTGCGTGTAATTCAGCGCACGGCAGCAGTGTTGTTTTTAGTAATTGGTGCTGCAACGTTGGTAACGGCGCTGGCCTAGTTTTTGCCTGCAGACCACTTCGATTGACCGAAGCGGTAGCCAACACTGCGCACTGTTTGAATGAGGTTGGCATGCTCTTCACCAAGTTTTGCGCGCAAGCGACGAATGTGCACATCCACTGTGCGTGCACCACCGAAGTATTCATATCCCCACACGCGTGACAACAACGTTTCACGTGAGAACACTTTGCCAGGGTTCTGAGCCAAGAACTTCAGCAGTTCATATTCCATGAAGGTGAGATCGAGTGCGTGGCCACCAAATGATGCTTGGTATGTCTCAACGTTGAGAACGAGTCCGCTGTATTCAACGAGTGATTCACGATTGCCTTTAATTTCAAACCAGAACAAATGACGAAGGCGTGCTTCAAGTTCGCGCGGGTGAAATGGTGCCAAGCAGAAGTCGTCATAGAGTTCGTCGCGTAAATCGAGATCCTGTAGTTGACTGCCATTGACGAGTACCAAAATTCGCTCGACTGGCACATCGCGCTTGCGCATAGAGCGACATAGTGACCAGCCGCCCTCTGGGTCTTCGTCGCACATGATGATGGCTCCGGACCAGCCTTCTGCAGGAGCGCACTTTGCGGCCTCATCTGCAGATGCAACCGCTTTCCAGCGAAACCCAGCTAAATCGAGCGTGCGCGCAAGATCTACCGGGGCAGGCGATGGGAACACCGCAAGCATTTGAGTGAGACGGTCGCTGGTCATACGGGCAATTAGATGGACTTGAGGTAGCGGCCGAGTTCGTATTCGCTGATATGGGTTTTGTACGAGCGCCACTCTGCACGCTTGTTGCGCAAGAACCATTCAAAAATGTGATCGCCCAAAGCGTCGGCAACCAGTGATGAATTCTCCATCACGCGCAACGCTTCAGAAAGCGACTGCGGTAATTGTTGGATACCCATCTTCTCGAGTGCGGCATCGTTCATTTCAAACAAGTTTGCGTCGGCTTCTGCAGGGAGTTCGTATCCCTGTTCGATACCGCGCATACCTGCAGCCAAGATGACCGAAAACGCGAGGTATGGGTTACATGCTGGGTCTGGCGAACGATATTCAATGCGCGTTGCTGAGTCGCTTCCGCGTTTTGGAATTGGAACACGAATGAGTCCGCTGCGGTTATTGCGTGCCCACGAAATGTGAACTGGCGCTTCGAAGCCAGGAACAAGTCGCTTGTAGGAGTTGATGGTCTGGTTGGTGACCGCAGTGATTTCAGCTGCGTGGTGAAGTAGTCCGGCCATAAAACCTTTTGCAGTCGGCGACAAGTTGTACGGGTCGTCGGCGCTATGGAAAGCATTGTTCTCGCCTTCGAACAACGACAGGTGCAAGTGCATTCCAGAACCTTGAATCGTTTCAAGCGGTTTTGGCATGAACGTTGCATGCACGTCATGAAGTGCGGCAATTTCCTTCACGACAAAACGGAATGTCATCACGCTGTCGGCCATGGTGAGCGCGTCGGTATGACGAAGATCAATTTCGTGTTGACTTGGTGCATCTTCGTGGAAGCTGTATTCCACAGGAATGCTCATGGTCTCGAGCGTGCGAATGGTTTCTTTGCGCAGCGAACTGGCAATGTCGGTGCTCGTGAGGTCGAAGAATCCGCCTTGGTCGAGCAGCACTGGTTTATTCGTGCCGTCAGGCGGAGCGAAATAGAAGTACTCAATGTCGGGAGCAATATAAAACGAGTAGCCCTTGTCTCGTGCAGCACTGAGGTTGCGGCGCAATACTTGACGCGGGTCGCCATCAAATGGAGTGCCATCAAGTTTTGCAATATCGCAAAACACGCGAGCTTCAGCGCCTTTCGCGTCTGCCCATGGCAACACTTCGAATGTGTTCGCATCTGGAATTGCGAGTACATCACTTTCTTGTACGCGGCTAAAGCCATCAATGGATGAACCATCAAAGCTCATGCCGTCGTTTAACGCATTTTCCATTTCAGCAGGGCTGATGGCAAACGACTTTAAGTTTCCGAGAACATCGGTAAACCACAGTCGAACCAGGCGAATGCCGCGCTCTTCAACGGTGCGCAGTACGTAGTCGCGTTGGTGTTCATGCATGGTGGACATCTCTACAGTCTGCCTGCATAAATAAACAACGGCACCGAGGAACCGGATCCTCGGTGCCGTTGAGGCTGTATTTCCGCCTTAGGGGCGAATTACTTCTTTTTCTTTTTAACTGCAACCTTTTTCTTCGCCGGTGCCTTCTTCTTGGCAACCTTTTTCGGGGCCTTGGTACTAGCCGTTGGCGCCTTTGCGGCTCCGCACACCGTTTCCAAAATCAGGCGCGTTACCACGTATGGATCCACGTTGGCGTTTGGACGACGGTCTTCTGCATAACCCTTACCGTCACGAGCAACCTGCCAAGGAATACGCACTGATGCGCCGCGGTTAGACACGCCGTAGCTGAACTTGTCCCAAGGAGCAGTTTCATGCTTTCCGGTGAGACGGCTCTGAATGTCATCGCCGTAGTTGTTCACATGTTCCATCACACGAGTTCCAAGCGCATCACACGCAGCTTCGATTGCTGCGTAACTTCCACGCATTGCTTTTGTCGAGAAGTTGGTGTGTGCACCCGCTCCGTTCCAGTCGCCCTTTTGTGGCTTGGCTGCATATGAGATGACCACATCATGGTCTTCTGCAATGCGATCGAGCAACCAACGAGCAACGATCATGTGGTCGCTCACGGTGAGTGCGTCTGCTGCACCAATTTGGAATTCCCACTGACCAGGCATTACTTCAGCGTTTGTTCCTTCAATCATGAGACCTGCTTCGATGCATGCCCATGTGTGCTCTTCAATAATTTCACGACCCATTACTCGGCCAGCACCAACGCCGCAGTAGTAAGGACCTTGCGGTCCTGGTTCGCCGCCGGCTTCTGGGAATCCGTATGGACGACCATCAAGTCGCATCATGGTGTATTCCTGCTCGATGCCGTAGATCATTCCGTGTGCTGCAAACTTCTTTGCAACATCTGCACACAATGCACGGGTGTTAGTTGGGTGTGGCTTCTCGGTTTGAGCAAGCATTACTTCGCACAACACCAAAATGTTTTTGCCACCACGAATTGGGTCTGGACACGTAAACACTGGCTTCAACATGCAGTCTGATGCGTCACCAGTTGCTTGTTCGGTTGATGAACCATCGAAACCCCAAATTGGTGGAGTCTTCACGCTGTTCGCAAGAATCTTGGTCTTTGAACGCAGCATTGGAGTTGGCTTATGGCCGTCGATCCAGATGTATTCCGCTTGATATGGCATGTCATTTCCTTCCGGTTGAGAATTCGGGCCATAACCCCGAATTCGGGTACACCGAAAGTCTCGTTCATGGGGATTTCGCCCCCGTTGCCCAAATGTGAACGCTTTGTGAAGTTATAGACCCCTAGCCTGAAGTCGTGGCGGTAGCGACTCAAAACGTGCGGGTGGGAGTAGCCCAGTTCAACCCCGTAGTTGGCGATATTGCTGGTAATTCACGCCGAATCCAAGAGATGTACGCAACTGCTGACGCTGCCGGCTGCGACATCGTCGTCTTTCCCGAACTGTCCGTTACCGGGTACCCACCTGAAGACCTGGTCTTGAAATCGGGGTTCGTGGCCGAAAACCAGCAGGCAATGCGCGACATAGTGGCCGCAACCCAGGATTGCGTGGCTGTCTTTGGTTTTGTCGATGGGTCATTAGGCACGCTTGCGAACTCGGCTGCCATTGCATCGAAGGGAATATTGCACGGCACATACAACAAGCAGTTGCTTCCGAACTACAGCGTGTTTGATGAAGATCGCTATTTCACTGCGGGAACTTCGTTCTCGTTGTTCGCCATTGCAGGCGTGCACGTTGGTGTCACCATTTGTGAGGACATCTGGCAAGCAGACGGACCAGTGCAACAACAGGCCAAAGCTGGCGCAACGCTGAACATCAACATCAATGGTTCGCCGTATCACCGCGGAAAGTTTGATGAGCGTCAACAGATGGTGAGTGAGCGCGCGCAAACAAATTCGTGCGCAATTGTGTATGTCAATCAAGTGTGCGGACAAGACGAATTGGTGTTTGATGGTGGAAGCATGGTGTTCGACCACCGCGGCGACATGTTGATGCG
>CANIHL010000069.1 GCA_947467375.1 Acidimicrobiaceae bacterium
GTACAACTTCTACGACGCGGGGTGGAGCAGTCCGGTAGCTCGTCGGGCTCATAACCCGAAGGTCACAGGTTCAAATCCTGTCCCCGCCACCAAGGTCAAAAGGTCCCCGGTTCGCCGGGGGCCTTTTGTATATGTGGGCCAAGCACCTAGTCGCGTTGTTATCCTGCCTGAATGTCAAATAACAAGCCATCCGTCACGATTCCACAAGAAGCACCGCCAGCAGAGTTGGTAAAGACCGACATCACCGTTGGATCCGGTGACGAAGCAGTAAAGGGCAAAAACGTTTCGGTGCATTACGTGGGAGTCGCATGGAGCAACGGCCAAGAGTTTGATGCTTCATGGAATCGTGGCGAAGCATTTGAATTTCGATTGGGTGCTGGTCAAGTGATTCAGGGTTGGGATGATGGTGTTGCTGGAATGAAAGTTGGCGGCCGTCGTCAACTCACGATTCCACCAGACATGGGATATGGAAGTCGCGGCGCAGGCGGAGTAATTAAAGGTGGAGAAACGCTTGTGTTTGTTGTTGATTTGCTGAATGTTTTTTAACTAATAACACGGGTAGGCTTACTGCAACAGAACTTTGTACAACACACGTTGTGCATATGAAGAACTGGTGAGTAATGAATATCTTGGTAATCGGTGCAGGTGGCGTAGGCGCTTCAATGGCGTCTATTGCTGAGACCCGATCGTTTTTCACGCAATTTGTCCTTGCGGACATCTCTCTTTCTCGCGCCGAAGAGGCAATTGCTCAACTAGACGATCGATCAAAATTTGTCGCGGAACAAGTCGATGCACGTGACATGACTGCAATTAAGGCACTCATCGAACGCGTGAAAGCAGACGTCGTCGTAAACGCTTGTGATCCACGTATGAATGAGCCAATTTTCAATGCAGCTTATGAAGCACATTGCAATTACATCGACATGGCCATGAACTTGAGTGAGCCACACGCATCAAACCCATACGAAGAAGTGGGCTCACCGTTGGGCGCAGACCAGTTGGCTTCCGACCAAGCGTGGCGCGATCGCGGGCTACTCGCGCTTGTTGGAATGGGTGTAGAACCTGGACTCAGCGATGTGTTTGCCCGCTATGCAGCAGACAACTTGTTCGACACCATTGACGAAATCGGTGTGCGCGACGGATCAAACCTGTCAATTGACGGGCTTGACTTCGCACCAACCTTTTCAATTTGGACAACCATTGAAGAATGCTTGAACCCACCAATTGTGTGGGAAAAGAATCGTGGTCTGTATACGACCGATTGTTTTTCGGAACCAGAAGTATTTCACTTTCCAGCTGGCATCGGCCCTTACGAGTGCGTCAACGTAGAGCACGAAGAAGTGCTGCTGATTCCTCGCGAAATTGATTGCAACCGAGTGACGTTTAAGTACAGCCTTGGTGCAGAATTCATTGACTGGCTCAAGACGTTTGCATACCTTGGTCTTGACAGCAAGGAACACGTGCGCGTTGGAGACGTCAGCGTTTCACCACGTGACGTTTTGGCCGCAGTGCTTCCGAACCCCGCAAAGCTTGGTCACCTGATGCACGGCAAAACATGTGCAGGAACGTGGGTTCGCGGAACCTATGACGGCAAACCACGCGAGGTGTATCTGTATCACGTTGCAGATAACGAAACCACCATGCGCGACTGGGGATCACAAGCCGTATTGTGGCAAACCGCAATTTGCCCAGTTGTGGCGCTTGAACTGCTTGCAAATGGAAGTTGGAAGTCCACAGGCGTTCGTGGAGCTGAAGCATTTAATGCTGATCCGTTCCTGAACTTGCTCGGCGATTACGGCGCGCATCATGGAATGGTGGAAATGGGTCCAGGTTTGTGGCCAAGTCCAAAACCAACCGGACAACCTGGCTGGGACCGCCCAGTAAAGCGCGCTATTCGATTGAACTAGTTATGCAGCGAAGTGCCACGCGTGTGGTTGTTGCTGGCAGCGCAATCGTTGCGGCAACTGCGCTGATGTGGTCGGATACCGCAATTACGTGGTGGTCCAACATTATTGAATTCGCCTTACGGGTGAACACATCTGCAACTACGGGAGTTCTTGATCATCGGCCACCAGGCGATGCTGACCTCCACGCGATGGTGTGGGGAACATGCGCGTTTTTACTTGCCTACGCAGTGCGAGCAATGGATGTTCGCCGTGCGTTGGTGCTGCTGTTTGGGTGGACCGTGTTTGTAGAACTTGCCCAACCTTGGTTTACCCAATTACGCACCCGTCAGGCAACTGACTTAATCGGCAACTGTGTTGGAGTGCTGTTGGTTTTGGTTGTCGCAGAAATTATTGCAAAGGTCCGAGCACGCCGTTGATGTAGTGCTTCCGGCACAGCAGTTCGTAGCGCACTTCATCACCGAACAACGGTTCGCTCATAGTCTTGTCGGTGTCACCAACAACAACTGTCTCGCCTTCGTACACAATGACACCGTTCACCAAACGGGCGTTATTGTTTGCTCGGTCACCACACCAGCATCGTGCCTCAACTTGCATTTCAATTCGCTGATCAGCAATTTCTAGAAGACGTCGCGTGCCATCAAATAACAATCCACGGAAGTCGGTAATCAGACCGAAGGCAAAGACATCAACATTGAGTTCGTCTACAACTCGCGCAAGTTGGTCGCATTGGTCGACGGAGTAAAACTGGGTTTCGTCGCAGACCAAAAACTGCAATGGCATGTGCTCTTTAGTCAGTTCATATAAATCGAGATCAAACGATACGTCAATTGCCGGAGCCGAAACACCGAGTCTGCTCGTCACTTGTGAACCATCGCGGTCAAGTTTGGTGAGCAGCAATCCATTGACCCCACGTGAAGACATGTTGTGATGAATTTGTAGAGCGAGCGTGCTCTTGCCCGATCCCATCGTGCCGTAACTGAATCGCAAGGTGGCCATGACGATCATGAACCGTAGTCGGACTGATGTACTTCATCCACCTGGCGTAGTGTGGAGGACATGGAAGCCCTTGATCGCGCCACGCTTGCCCTGGTGATTGATCACACATTGCTCACTCCTGAAGCCACATCTGCAGATGTAGTCGCGCTGTGCGCAGAAGCCGATGAACTGGCTGTAGGCGCAGTATGCGTTTCGCCCAACTGGGTATCGCTTGCATACAAAAACACCAGAATTCCAATAGCCAGCGTGGTCGGGTTTCCATCAGGAAGTCATCTTCCAGGAATCAAAGCGGCAGAAGCTGCCCAGGCGGTTTCGGATGGAGCAAGCGAGATAGATATGGTCGCAAATCTGGGTTGGATTGCAAGCGGTAATTGGTCGAATTTGGAGAATGAAGTTGCAGCGGTTCGTCGAGCCATCGGCGCAAACGTGGTGTTGAAAGTTATTTTGGAAACGGGTCTGTGGTCGAGCGAGCAAATCATTGCGGCGTGCAAGCACAGTGTTCTAGGTGGTGCTGACTACGTTAAAACCTCGACAGGATTTCACAAAGCAGGTGGGGCTTCGCTTGAGGCAGTACGCACGATGCGCATTGCTGTTGGAGCCGACATTGGTGTAAAGGCAAGTGGTGGCATTCGAACAACTGCGGATGCATTAGCAATGATTGAAGCAGGAGCAAGTCGAATTGGAGCATCGGCCTCACGTGTGATTTTGAGTGGGTTGAAATGAAACGTGTAGCACTTGCTCTAGCTGTTGTTGTAACAACATGGTGTGGGCAGGGAGTAGCCAATGCTGCTGTTGATCCAACTCCAACAACTACTTCGACAACGATTACACCAACTCAGGCAAGCGTTGCTGAAGTGAGTCTTGTAGTACCAAAGAATTCAGGAAGCGGTCGACGAATTGTGTACTCAAACCGCCAGTTGCGGGTGTGGGTAATCAATCGTTCGGGTGAGGTCATCCGTACTTTTTTGGTATCAGGCATGCGCGGTCAACCATTGAAGGGTTCGTACTTCGTCAAGAACCAGTCAGTGACATCGTTTAGTCAGGAACTTGAGGGTGTGAAGTTCCGCTTCATGACACGGTTCGCAACAGGTCGCAATGGTGGCAACATCGGGTTTCATGAAATACCAACGAAAAACGGTGTGCCGTTGCAAACGGAAGCAGAACTCGGAACATTTTTAGGCAGTGGCTGTTTGCGATCGAGTACGCAAGATGCAAAGTTTATTTTTGACTGGGCTAAACCCGGAACCAAGGTTGTTGTAGTTCCGTAATCAGTTTTAGAAGCGCGCCATTTCCGACTTCAAGAGGTCGAGGCCAAGGTTGCCAAGGTCGAGAGCGTGTGCGTGCCACTGGCGCAAATCAAACTCAGCACCATATTTCTTCTTGGCGTCATCGCGGAGGTCAAGCCACACTCGTTCGCCAAGCTTGTACGAGATTGCTTGCCCAGGCCAACCGAGGTAGCGATTGATTTCTGAGCGATTGAATTCGTCATCACTTGAAGAATGTGCACTGAGAAATTCGAACATGAGTTCTGGGGTCCATTGTTCGCCTGGGTGCCAAGAAGAACTTTGTGGAATTGCAAAACCACAATGAATTCCGGTGTCAATGACAATGCGGGCAGCACGGAAAGCCTGTGCGTAAAGGTATCCCAACCGGTATTCAGGGTTTTCGAGGAAGCCGAATTCATCCATCAGGCGCTCTGCGTATAACGCCCAACCTTCGCCGTGTCCAGACACGAAGGTGTTGCGTTGGAAGCGTGAGAGTTTTTCTGAGTTGATGGTGGCAATAGCGACTTGCAAGTGGTGTCCTGGAACCCCTTCGTGATACGCGGTGGTCGGTTCACTCCAACGAGGAAACACAGTGCGGCCGTTTGCTGGATACCAGGTACGACCTGGTCGGCTGAGGTCTTCACTTGGGCCGGTGTAATACATGGCGGCTGCGCCACCCGGCGGAGAGATCATTGCTTCTACGGTGCGAATGGAATCTGGAATCGAAAAATGGTTGTTATCAATGAGGAACGACATGGCATCGTCCATTAACTCCTGTAACCAGTCGCGAAGAGCACCCTCACCTTGTATTGAACGAGAAGGATCAGTGTCAAGAAAGTGACGTACTTCTGCAAGCGTTGCTCCAGGAAGAATCTCTTTTGCAACACGTTCCATTTCGGCATCGATGCGTTGCACTTCAGCCCAGCCCCACTCGTAGGCGTCCTTAGCTTCAACTTTCATTCCCATGAATCGGCGGCGGGCGAGCGCATGGCGTTCTGGTCCAGCTCCATCACGTACGTCGGCTTGTGGTGCATAATCGTTGATGAGAAAATCTGCAGTCTCGCCAAGTGCTTGCGACGCGTTTTTTGCAGCTTTTCGAAGTTGTTCAAGTGGTGCACCCGGAACTGCGGCTGCCGATTCCGCGAATTGCTCAAAAAATGCAGGTGCATCTTTACGACCAGCCCACGTTGCGAGCTGTTCACTTGATGCGAGCACCTGTCGGCGTTGAGCCTTCACACCGCGATCAAGACCCAGCTTCCAAGATTCGCGCATACCAGCAAACGCTTGCGGGACTTTTGACATGCGCTCTGCAATTACCGACCATTGTTCTGCGGTATCGGTTGGCATGAGGTCGAAAATTGCTCGAGCAGCATCAACGTCGCCTGCGAGTACTCGAATTGAAACCAGGTGTTCATTGGCTTCGTATTCTGCACCAGAAATTTCTAGCGACTCACGCAGTACACCAGCTGCCAAGCGATCAGAGCTTGCACTGGAATCAAGTGCATTTAATTGCGCAAGAGTTTGGCGATCGTTATTTGCACGTGCATCGTGGCCAGCTGGACTGAAGTCAGTCATCTCGTGATCGTGACCAGCAATGCCCATATATGTGGCTGCTGCTGGATCAAGTTCAGCAACCTTGTTGATGTAGTCGTCGGAGAGTGAATACACAGGCGAAGTCATGGCAACACGATACGCCTTTGTCAGCGTGTTATGCGAGGTGACTAACTCGTGCTGTCTGGTCCATGTCGCACAATTTTGGCGATAACAATCGTCATTTCAGTGGTGTTGACATGCATATAGATGCGAATCAGCGTGCGATTTTTCCCTCTGCGCAGATGCGCGCCAATGTGGATTTGTTGATTCTTGTGCATTGCCGAATACCACTCGCCATGTCGATGGTGTGTGTCTTCGGAAATTCGTGGGGCAAAATCAAGGCCTGCGCTATCACGTAAATACGACTGCAGTCCTGCAATCGGGAAAACATCTCTGCGCCAATTTGCAACTGCGCTATCGAGTGCCTTTAAATCCTGGAGCACTTGGCGAGGGTTAGGACCTTGAAGTTCATTAGCAGTGGTAAATGCTGTTGGAAGAAATTCGAGATGCTTGCACTCGGTTCGCGCACGATTCACAGCATCGAGCACAGTGCGAAGCACACGGTCTGGACGTGCTCGGGCAAGTTCGGCGTCAAGGTCAACTGTCAGACTCGTGAGCTCGGCTAATCGCCCGCGGAGGAGGGCAACTTCAGTTGACAATTCCTCCGCTTCAACTTCTTTCTCTTCGAGTAATTCTGCAAATTCATCACGTTCTGCTTCAACTTCTTCTAACGCATCATCAAGTTGCTCAATATGTAATTGATGTTCGTCCACTGTGCGTTTAAGTTGCTCAACCACCGGCGATAAATCTGTTGTGTTCTGATTTGTAACACCGGCTGGTTTAGGCGCCGCTGATTGAACCGGACGACTTGTTGCGAACCGTGGTGGCGCTTGCGTTGGAATATCTGGCTGCAAAGCTGCAGCTTCAAGGATGGGATTTTCGATTTGTTCGCGGTTGGGCGTAACGGTATGAAACGTTAAAGGTTGAGCGGGGTGAGGCCACAAAATAGTGACGTAGTTTTTGTCGAGCACCTTGCCATTGCAATATGCATTAAACGAATCCACCGCTTCGAGTGAAGTGATGTGTGCAATGTGAGCAATGCCAACGAGGTCGTCAAGCAATGGACCAGTGTGTGACGATTGCACCGATTTATCAACAATCGTCTCAACGAGTATCGGTAGGCGACGTGCAAGCGCATTAATAAAGTCAGCAGCGAGTGCTTCGCCGTCAAGTGCAGACGTAACTTGACGAATTGTTGGGCTAATGCGTCGCTCTGCGTCGTAGACCTCGAGCAACTTGGCCATTTCGGCAACGAGTGCCCGCACTGGTTTGGGTGGTAATTCTGCTCGACGATGGGGAATGATCGAGTCCTTGCCTGGAGCAAACTTCACTCGTAAATCAAAAACAAGTTGGCCTTTGTATGGAGTGAGGGTCGCAATAATCAGGTGAGTGCCACCGGTTTGCGGGTGAGTATTCTGCACTTCAAGCCTGAACACTTCATCTTCTTGGCTGTGTCGAATTCGCACACGAATATTGACGGGCAAGCGGTCTGCGGGGAACCACTGTTGATGCCACTGCGTGATAACGCCAACCGCGCGCTCACGGGTTTCTTCTGTCCATTTCTTTGTGGGCAGTGTCATCGCGTACGTGGTGAACATGGTCTCCATAACGCTAACGAGACCGCCTAGGGTTGCGAAGTGGAATTTCGCACCATTTTCAGCCTGTGGTGTATCTCGCTTTCCTTTATTTTTACTATTCCGCAGGCCTATCGAGTGGTTCGGAGAAACACTGTTGAGGGCATTTCTGTACCTTCGCAA
>CANIHL010000070.1 GCA_947467375.1 Acidimicrobiaceae bacterium
AGCGCCGCAACATTCCCACAATTTTGGTTGGGCACGTCACCAAAGAAGGCGGACTTGCCGAGCCGCGCGTGCTTGAACACGTTGTTGACACCGTGTTGTCGTTTGAAGGTGAACGACATCACGCGTTGCGAATAATGCGCGCAGTGAAACATCGCTTTGGTTCCACCAGCGAACTTGGCTTGTTTGAAATGACCGAACTTGGTTTGGTTGGTGTTCCCGATGCCAGCAAAATGTTCTTGGCCGATCGTCGTCCAGGCACGCCCGGTTCAGTTGTGGTGCCAACACTTGAGGGCCAACGCCCATTGCTTGTTGAAGTGCAAGCGCTCACCAACGCAACTTCGGGTAATGCACCTGCGCGGCGCAGTGCGCAAGGCCTCGACCCGGGTCGTTTAGCAATGTTGCTTGCAGTGCTCGAGCGTCGTGCACGTATCAGCTTGTCGCAACACGAGGTGTATGCATCGGTTGTTGGTGGCGTGAAGTTGAACGACCCAGGCAGCGACCTCGGTTTATGTCTGGCACTCGTTTCTGCTGCAACCAACACACCAGCACCTGGCGATTTAGTGGTGTGTGGAGAAGTTGGGCTTGGCGGCGAAATTCGTCACGTTGGCCACATGTCGCGCCGGCTTGCTGAAGCAGCACGCTTGGGGTTCACCCGCGCAATCGTTCCCGCAAGCGGTGACTATTCGCAAAAAGGTCTCACGCTTCAGCCAGCCAGCACGCTCAGTGAAGCACTGGCAATTGCGCAACTAAACGTGCGCTAAAGCCTGACGTAGAGTCGGTGCGTGGCAATAGAACCTGACAACAAAAACTGGACATGGGTGCTCGAGCGCCAATGCCCAGACTGCGCATTTGATGCAGCATCTGTAGTTCCCCGCGACATCGGCATGGCTATCCGCGATGTTGCGTCGCAATGGGAAGTGATCTTGTTGCATCCAGGCGCAACAAAACGACCTGTAGAAAACGTGTGGTCGCCAAGCGAATATGGCTGCCATGTGCGCGATGTGTTTCGCTTGTATGACTTCCGTTTAGAGCTGATGCTCACCGAAGACGACCCCTTGTTTCCCAACTGGGACCAAGACGAAACCGCCATATCCGACCGCTACGACCTGCAAGACCCATTGGTTGTGCGTCGTGAATTGGCCATTGCTGGCGACTTGTTGGCCGAACGATTCGATGCCGTTACCGCAGGCGAATGGTTGCGAACCGGAATGCGCAGCGACGGAGCCAGGTTCACTGTGGATTCTTTTGGTCGGTACTTTCTTCACGACCCCATTCATCATTTGTGGGATGTTTCGCGCACCTATTAACAACTCGCGCACACATCAGGTTCATGACAACCCAAACATCACATTCTGCAGTTAAAGGCGACGACGGCAACAAGCGCTGCGCTTGGTGCGTGTCCGACCCGCAATACATGAAGTATCACGACACCGAATGGGGCAGGCCCGTTACCGATGACCAAAAGCTCTACGAAAAGCTATGCCTCGAAGGCTTTCAGGCTGGGCTTTCATGGCTGACAATTTTGCGCAAGCGTGAAAACTTTCGCGAAGCGTTCGCCAACTTCGACCCCGAAGAGGTCGCGTTATTTAAGGCTCGCGACATCACACGGCTTATGAAGAACGAAGGCATCGTTCGCAATCGATTAAAGATTGAAGCCGCGATTACGAATGCGAAAGCAACGCTGAAAGTTCAAGACGAATTGGGAACGCTGTCTTCACTCATTTGGTCGTTTGCTCCAGCAAAACCAAAGAAGGCTCCCCGCACGCTTTCCGATGTCCCGGCCACTTCACCAGAGTCGGTTGCTCTGTCGAAAGAGTTGCTAAAGCGTGGGTTCAAGTTTGTTGGACCCACCACGATGTATGCGGCCATGCAGTCGCTGGGCCTAGTGAACGATCACTTGGCCACGTGCTTTGCCCGCGACACCACGAAATAGTTATACGTCGTAGCGGTACACGTTTGTTTCGCGGGATTTGAAACCAAGCCGCTGATACAAACGATTTGCTGCTTCGCGCGACGGACGCGACGTTAAATCAACCGTTGTCGCACCCTGGCGTTTTGCTTCGGCAAGGGCAAACTTATTCAAGGCTTCACCAACACCTTTGCCACGAGCATCGGCGTCAACCACCACATCTTCAATCCATGCGCGAACACCCGTGGGAATATGGAAAATCACGAGCGTCAGCGAACCAACAATTACACCATCAACTTTTGCCAACAGAACATGAGAAGAGTCCGAAGCAACAATTGATTCCAACTGCTCTTTCGATGGTGCCGGGTTCGACTTTGATAACTGCGGAATCAGTCGCTGAAACGCCACAACGAGGTCGTTGTCTACGCGATTTGCGATTTCTACCTGCACAGTCATGTCTCTACCTTATTGCGTGAAAGCCCGTAGAATTAGCGTGTGCTGATGTTTACCGCGAAGCGGCAAGTAGCAACCGTTGTCGGCAACTGCCTGCGCATGCTTCCTGGCTCGCCAGTTGCCGGCCAGCGCGTACTCATGTATCACGCTGTGGGCAACCGTGTAGATGGCGACATCAACAAGATTTACACCATGTCGCGCACTGACTTTTTGCGCCATATTGAAACATTGCAAGCAGTTTCTGCGAAGTTCAACATGCCATTTGCCCCATTTCGCCAGTCGAATAACACCGAAATTGCCATTACTTTCGACGATGGATACGCCGATGCACTATCCACCATCGGGCCAGAACTGAGCAAACGCGGTATTCCCTTTCATGTGTTTGTGACTCCAGAGAAACTCACTTCTGGTGACCCGCGGTATTTGTCAACTCCCGAACTGCGCGAGCTTGCCACCATTCCAGGAGCAACCATTGGTGCACACGGTGCAACTCACCGCTCACTCACTTCGCTCAGCATCGCCGACGCAAAAGCAGACTTACGCAGTAGCAAGCAACAGCTTGAAGATGTTTTGCAAACTCCAATCACCACCATGTCGTACCCATATGGCCATGTGAATACTGAAGTTCGAGCAGCAGCTCAGCGTGTCGGGTTTACCGCAGCGGCTTGCAGTAAGTGGGGCGTAAATAATGAACACAGCGACGCACTGTTGTTGAATCGTCTCGACATGTGGGCTGGCGACAATTCGCGCACTATTGAAAACAAAGTGCTGGGCTACTGGAATTTTCTCGGTCGTCGCACGTGACCAGCATCGCAACTGTCAGCGTGGTTATTCCATGCTTCAATTCAGCAACAACAATTGAGCGCGCACTGCGCAGTGTCGAACATCAAACCACCAAACCTCACGAAGTATTGGTGGTCGACGATGCAAGCAGCGACAACACCGTGTCTGTTATCGAACAGTACGCACGCACTTCTTCGCTAAACATCCGCTTAATCAAACAAAGTTTGAATGGCGGGCCAAGCGTGGCTCGCAATGCTGCATGGAACGTTGCAACAGGAGAATTCCTCGCGTTTCTCGATGCCGACGACCAGTGGCACCCGCAAAAACTTGAGGTACAACTCAATGCAATGCTGGCAAACCCAACGTGTGTGATGAGTTTTCATGATCACCTGTTCGGATCATCGGAAAAATTTGAAACTCTGCCGTTTACGCCAGTTACCTCGCAAGCAGTTCTGCGCAATTATCTGCTCCGCAATCGTTCTGCCACACCAACGGTCATGTTGCGAGCAGCAGTAACCGAGCGATTCTCCAGCACCAAGCGTTATGCCGAGGATTACTTGCTGTGGATGACCATTATCGCCAGCCATGGAAACGCATTGCATATTCACGCCACGCTTGCCCACTGCTCTAACCCTGGTTATGGCGGCTCGGGGCAAAGCGGCAGGTTGTGGAAAATGGAGCGCTCAGAACTGTCTGGATTCGTGTCTCTATGGCGCTCTGGGGCCCTCTCACTACCCACTCTGGTGGCAGTGTCAATCTGGTCAATTACTAAGTATTTGCTGCGTCTTTTTGACACTTTTCTCATTCCGATTCGGCGCAGACGCCTATAGCGTTCTGCATAGATGTCGTCGCTCGATCATGTCCGTTGGTTATCAAAACCGTCGCTGAAACAACCCGTAATCGTCACCGCATTTACCGGTTGGAACGATGCAGCAGACGCAGCATCAAATGCAGTTCGCAATTTGATTGAAGGTTGGCGAGCACAACCGCTTGCCGAAATTGACCCAGAAGAGTTCACCGACTTCGCCACCATTCGCCCTCATGTTCGGCTGAAAGACGGTGGCGTGCGCAACATTGTGTGGCCAACCGTTGGATTGTGGCACGTGTCTGGCGCGGGTGGCGACATCATTTTGGTACTCGGTCCAGAACCAAGCCTGAAATGGCGCACATTTTCGGAACAGTTGATGGGTGTTGCCGATCACTTTGGTTCATCCATGATGCTCACACTTGGTGCATTGCTTGCCGATGTTCCTCACAGCCGACCTGTACAAATTATTGGCACCGCGACTGACGACGACCTCATTGATCGCTTCGAGCTTCAACGCTCGCGTTACGAAGGCCCAACAGGAATTGTTGGTGTGTTGCACGACAGTTGCTACACGGCAGCAATGCCATCTGCTGCGTTGTGGGCTGCAGTTCCTGCATATGCATCACAAGTGCCGTCGCCTAAAGCATCGTTGTCACTTATGCGCCGTGCGTGCGAAATTATCGGCACTCCAGCACCAGTTGCATCAGTCATGAACTTGATTGAGCGTTACGAAGACCAGGTGAACTCGTTGGTCAGTGACGACGAAGACTTGGCTGCATATGTTGAGCGTTTGGAAACCATGTCTGACAATGGCATGAGCCTGGATGACGAAGTTGATGACGGACAGTTGCAGTTTGATTTCGCAACTGACTCTGATGATGAATCAGCAGAAGAACCTGATGCATCAACCTTGATGGATGAAGTAGAACAATTCCTTCGCGAACAAGGCGAAGGCAAGTAACTACAGCGTTGCGACCAGTTCTTCTACTGGCGTAACCATTCCTACGTAAAACGCACCGAATTCTGCGTACACAGCCGATGCTTCATCGAAGCGCATGGTGTACACCACGTCTTTCAAGTCGTCTGGGTTTACGGCAAACAGTGTTACGCCCCATTCAAAATCATCGAAGCCCGCGCTTGCGGTTACCAGCTGAATAACGCGGCCAGCAAATGCGCGGCCACTCTTGCCATGTTCGCCCATCAGTTCGCTGCGCTTTTCAAACGGCAAGGTGAACCAGTTGTTTTCTGGGTCACGACGCTTCGACATTGGATAGAAGCACCATGCGTTCTTGCCGGCAGGTGGCAACTGCGGGTACAAACGTGCAGTCTTCATTTCTTCAGGAACGTTTGCGGCATATTCGCTGAGTTCAGTAATGGATACGTAACTGTCGGTGATGAACACTCCAGCGGTTTGAACAGCGGTTTGGAACTTGCGTAGTTCGCGCATGTCAGAAGCAACTGCCATAAATGCAACATCGGCTTTGTGGCCAAGCATGGACACGCTCACTACTTGTACACCACGACCTTGCGCATCTTTTACTGCGGAAATGACGGCTTGGCCATCAAACTCTGCTGCCGGATGACCAAAAAGGTGCAATACGGCCATTCCAACTGAGGGGGACATTGGTTCGCTCATGTGGCAAGACTACCTTTCGTTTGTTGATGCTGCGTTGGCGAAGGCCAAAGCTGCACGTGCTGGTGCTTCATCGTCGAGATGCAAAAACAACGACGGTTCAGTGAGTTCGAGTTCCATCAGTTCGGGAACTCCAGCAGCATTCACCACCATGTCTACGCGTGCATATAACGGCGATACGCCAAACTTGTTTTTCACAAATGCAACAACCTTGTCGCCGAAAGCGCGCTCTGCGGCACTTGGAATGCGCAATGTGATTTCTTCTTCAACGTACAAACCATTGTGGTTTTGTGCTTTGTCAGCGAAAATTGGCGCTTTGCGGAACGCATGACTGAATTGGCCGGCCAAATACACCAGGCCAGTTTCGCCGTATTCGTCGATTGCGCTTTGGTACGGCTGTGCCAGCACAGCAATGCCGTTGCGCAACAACTTGCGCGCATGTTCGGTTGCACCTGCAACATCGTTTTTGTATCGCGCAGTGTTGTTCGAGCCTGCGCTTATTGCTGGCTTCACAATCACATCCCGCGAGAACACGCCATCTGACAAGTCGGCTTCGGATTCCACAAACACGGTTTCCATCACCGCAATGTCGGCATTCATTAATTCGCGCAAGTAGCGCTTGTCCAAGTTCCACTCAACAATGGGCAATGTGTTCAGCAAACGTGTTTGTGTTGCAACCACTTTCAACCATGCGCTGAACTCCGCAATGCGTTCGTGATAGTCCCACGGGCTGCGCAATACGGCAATGGAATAATCGCTCCACTGCACCTGTGGGTCGTCCCAGTTCACAATGTTCCACTTCGCCCCAGATTCATCAAGAGCACGACTCAAGATCCCAAGATCTTTATCGTGCCCTCGAGCTGATTCTGTGGTGACGAGCGCAATCATGTTTGGTGATGTGCTCGTGAAGGTCTACTTGATTTAGTAGTCCTCCATGCCTCCGCCTGGCATTTGCATTCCAGCGTCTGCTGGCTTGTCGGCAATGACAGCTTCGGTGGTGAGGAACAATGCAGCAATTGAGCCTGCGTTCTGCAATGCAGAGCGAGTCACTTTCGCTGCGTCAATTACTCCCAGTTTCACGAGGTCTTCGTATTCGCCAGTTGCTGCATTCAGGCCTTCGTTGCCCTTCATGTTGCGGACCTTTTCAACGACTACTCCGCCTTCAAGACCAGCGTTTTCAGCAATTTGCTTCAACGGGCCTTCAAGTGACTTAGCCACCATGCGAGCACCGGTTGCTTCGTCGCCCTGCAACGTGTCGGCAAGTGCAAACACTGCTGCTTGTGAACGAAGCAATGCAACGCCGCCGCCAGGAACAACGCCTTCTTCAATGGCTGCCTTGGTGGTGCTTACTGCGTCTTCAATGCGGTGCTTCTTTTCCTTCAGTTCAACTTCAGTTGCTGCGCCAACCTTCAACACGGCAACGCCGCCCGAGAGTTTTGCCAAACGCTCTTGCAACTTTTCACGGTCGTAATCGCTGTCGGTGTTGTCGATCTCGGCCTTAATCTGCGAAATGCGACCCTTAATGTCGTTGTCGCTGCCTGCGCCTTCGATGATGGTGGTTTCGTCTTTGGTGACCACAATCTTCTTCGCGCGACCCAACAAATCAAGTGTCGTGTTCTCGAGCTTCAAGCCAACTTCTTCGCTAATCACTTGGCCGCCGGTGAGAATGGCGATGTCTTGCAACATTGCTTTGCGACGATCGCCAAAGCCTGGTGCCTTCACTGCAACGCTCTTAAACGTTCCGCGAATTTTGTTGACAACAAGTGTTGCCAATGCTTCGCCTTCAATGTCTTCAGCAACAATGACCAACTGCTTGCCGGTCTGCATCACCTTTTCAAGCACAGGAACAAGGTCGCGCACATTGGCTACTTTGCCGGCATACAAC
>CANIHL010000071.1 GCA_947467375.1 Acidimicrobiaceae bacterium
CTCGATAACGAGTGCCCCGACTACGCCAAGTAGTAGTTTTTACGAAAACCCCACGAGAAGAAGGAATCAACCGTTATGAAAGCAGCAGTTTGTCGCGAATTTGGTAAGCCACTTGTCATTGAAGAAGTGACACTCGCTGACGCTGGTCCAGGCGAAGTGAAAGTAAAACTTTCCGCAGTTGCTATTTGTCACAGTGATATTTCATATGCAGACGGTGCATGGGGCGGAACGCTTCCTGCTGTGTACGGTCACGAGTGTGCCGGTGTTGTTGAAACCGTAGGCAGCGGTGTCACCACGGTGAAGGTTGGCGACCATGTTGTTGTCACGCTGATTCGTTCGTGTGGTCATTGCCATGGTTGCAGCATGGGTAACCCAGTTACATGCTCGACGCAATTCCCACTTGATGCAGCAAGCCCAATCAAAGACAAAGATGGAAAGTCAGTTGTGCAAAGCATGCGCACTGGTGGGTTCGCTGAAAAAGTTTTGGTGCACGAATCACAGTGTGTATCGGTTCCAAAGAACATCAAGATGGCAAGTGCTTCATTGTTGGCCTGCGGCGTAATCACAGGTTTTGGTGCTGTAACCAACACAGCGAAGGTTCCTGCGGGAAGTCACGTCGTCGTAATTGGAACTGGTGGCGTAGGACTGAACTCCATTCAAGGCGCACAAGTAAGCGGCGCACGCACGGTCATTGCTATCGATGTTGTGGACAGCAAGATAGAAGCTGCGAAGAGCTTCGGCGCAACACACGGAATCAACTCAAAAACAGAAGATGTCGCAGCACGCGTGCTTGAAATCACCGGCGGTCATGGCGCCGACTACGTGTTTGTCACTGTTGGCGTGAAGTCTGCTTTTGACTCGTCGTATGGCATGCTCGCAAAGAGTGGTTCTGTGGTGCTCGTAGGAATGCCGGCAAGTGGTGTGATGTCCGAGATTGACCCAGGAACCATGGCTGCATACAGCCAGAACATTCTTGGTTCAAAAATGGGCAGCGCTCGCATTCAGGTAGACATTCCAAACTTGGTTGACTTGTACGGCCAGGGCCGCGTGAAGCTTGATGAACTCGTTACCAAGACGTACCCAATCGAACAAATCAACGAAGCGATCGACGCAGTAAAGCGCGGCGAGGCACTCCGAAACGTCATCGTTTTCTAATATGAAAATTGTCGACATCAAGACGTTCGTGGTGGGCAATCCGCCGCCACGATTCGGTGGTCGTTACTTCATCTTCGTAAAACTCACTACCGATACCGGCATCTCCGGAATCGGTGAAATTTACACTGCAACGTATTCGCCACACTTGGTTGCGAAAATGGCAGAAGAAGTTGCTGCACGACATGTCATTGGTGCCGATCCATTCCATATTGAACACATGTGGCGCAACGTATATGGCCGCGGTTATGCACATCGCCCAGACCTCACCACCGGCGGCATCGTTTCTGGTTTGGAAATGGCCATGTGGGACATTTGCGGAAAAGAAACCGGCAAGCCTGTGTACGAACTACTCGGTGGGCGAGTGCACGAAAAGCTTCGTGCCTACACGTACCTGTATCCGCCAGTTGGTGTTGATGTGTACGCAGATGACCCTGTGTATAGCGACCCAGATGCCGCTGCTAAATGTGCAGTGCGTGAAGTGGAACGTGGTTTCACTGGCGTGAAGTTTGACCCGGCAGGTCGATACTCGGTGTATGACGGCCGTCAGCCAGCGTTGCATGCAATGGACCTGTCCGAAAAGATGGTGCGCGCGGTTCGCGAAGCAATTGGCGATCGCGCAGACATTCTGTTTGGCACGCACGGTCAGTTCACAGCATCGGGTGCAATCCGTTTGGCAAAGAAACTCGAAAAATACGATCCGTTGTGGTTTGAAGAGCCATGCCCACCAGACAGCCCGGATGAAATTGCCAAAGTTGCTCGCGCAACCAGCATTCCAATTTCAGCAGGCGAGCGTTTGACGACGAAGTATGAGTTTCATCAATTGCTGAAGACAGGCGCAGCCTCAATTTTGCAACCGAACCTTGGCCGTTGCGGTGGATTGTTGGAAGGCAAGAAAATTGCAAGCATGGCTGAGGTGTATCACGCACAAATTGCGCCGCACCTGTATTGCGGCCCAGTGGTTGCGGCAGCGAACATTCAGTTGGCAACATGCACGCCTAACTTCCTGATTCTTGAAACCATTCAGGGTTGGCAGGGTTTCCATGCCGACCTGGTGAAGACATCAATCAAGTTCGAAGGTGGGTTCATCATTCCGCCGACCGAACCCGGTTTAGGAATCGAACTGAACGAAGCAGTTGCGCTTGCAAATCCGTATACGGGTAGTGAACTTCATCTTGAAATGAGTTCGGTTCCAGCCACGTTGCTGTAGTCAGAACTGCAATAATGCAGGCATGACAATTTCATTTCGCGCATTAGAAATTCCGGCATCCGAACTTGCTGAAAAGCCACTAGGCCAGCCATCTGCTGAACCATTGACTGGCGAGATTCTGACTCGTGCGCAAGTGTTTCTCGACAACGAAACCGTTACATCGGGAACATGGGAATGTGAGCCAGGTGCATCGCGTTGGGAGTTCACCACACGCGGAGAAGTGATTTATGTAATCAAGGGCAGCATGACTGTGCACGAAGACGGTGGCGAACCGGTCTTGTTGACCGTCGGTTCAAGTTGCATCTTTCCAATTGGTTGGAAGGGTGTGTGGACAGTTCACGAAACACTCCGCAAAGTGTTTGTGGTCTATCGCACCGCGTAATTTAGCTATTCAACGTTTAGCAACTACCGCTTCAGCAACGACGCGAATTCGCGCTCCTGCTTCGCGCAACACAGATGCATCATTAGTCAGTGCAAGTCGAATGTGACCCGCACCGCCTTTGCCAAAACTTTCGCCCGGCATAACCACGATGTCGTGGTCGTTCAACAGCATCCATGCAAAGTCTTCGCCAGACATTCCCGTTTCGCGAATGTCGACCATGATGAACATGCCGCCTTCTGGCATGCGAGCCTTTGCCGCGGTTGATCCATCGAATGCACTCACCAGTTGATGTGCGCGATCTTTAAATGCGGCGCTGAGGCTTTCGACTTCAGGGTGGCGCTGAGACAGGGCAACAGCCAACGCATCTTCAATAAATGGTTGAGAGCCAAACAGCATGGCTTCTGCAACGAGTACGAGACGTTGAGTCACGTCAAGTGGTGAAGCGATCCAGCCAGCACGGAACCCTGGTAGAGCATGTGACTTTGAAATTGAAGACACCGCAAGTGTGCGATGACGAAGTTGCGGGCGATCGAAAGGTGAACAGAATGGCGCACCGTAGGTGAGGTCGGCATATACCTCGTCAACAACAATCCATAAATCGTGGCGTTCACATACTTCGCCAATTTCGTCAATTTCGTTTTGCGAAAGCACTGCACCGGTTGGATTGCTTGGCGTGTTCAGCAACAACACGCGCGACCGTGGAGTAATTGCCGCCTCAATTTGCTTGGCGGTCACATGGAAGCCATCTTCGGGAAGCGTTGGAACAGGAACAAACGTTGCACCCGATGCTGCAACAAGGCCTTCGTAGGTGGCGTAGTACGGATCTGGCACCAGCACTTCGTCACCAGTTTGTACCAGTGTCATTAACACGGTGCACAAACCATTTTGTGTTCCTGCGGTGTACACAATTTGATCGGGTGAAACTTCCTGGCCCGACCTACGCGAGAGGTGAGTAGCAATTGCATCAAGTGCAACTTGTTCACCTTGTCCCGCTGCATACTTCAGTCGTCCGCCACGCATAGATGCAACGGCTTGATCGAGCACGCTTGCAGGTGGTGGCAAGTCAGGTTCGCCAATCGACAGGAACGTCACCTTTTCGCCAGCAGCTGTTCGCGCTAGTCCTTTAACGTGCACCGCCCATTTCGCCGCACCGAGTCCGGAAAGACGATCGGACATGGGCGCGAACCGAGTAGGTGTCTTTTTCACATCTAAAAACTACCTGCCAAAGGTTCCGAGATGCTCACACATGAAATCGTGTCGAAATTGTCGTCGTTTTATGGAATATCTATTTACATCTACTCACGAGACCACAATCCGCCGCATTTTCACGTGTACTACGGCGAATTTTCAGCGATAGTTCGGATCAGTAACTGCGAAGTATTGAGGGGAGAGATTCCGGAACGTGTCCACCGGCTAGTTCGGGAATGGTTATCGCTGTATCGCAGTGAAGTTCTAAAAGCCTGGAACCAAATTCAAGAAGGGAAACCCATTGATGTCATTGAGCCACTCCGATAATCTTCACCTCATGAAGACCTGCGCACAGATCTGTGAAGTGAAATATTTAGGCGAAAGAAATCTTTTGATTTCGTTTGAAGATGGCCTACAGCGTGAACTTTCATTCCACGCAAACTGGCAGGGGACTGCCGAGCAGTTGAACTCAAATGACTTTCTTGCGTTGGTTGGAATTGATCCTGTTACAAAAACTTTGTCTTGGCCAAATGGGATTGATCTAGACGCTGAAGTTTTACATGGCGATTTTGATCCATCTAGCGAAGCTTTTTTCAGCGTCGTCAGCGAAGAAATCATTCCCAGTTTGTAAATTATGCAACTAGTGGAGCTGGGGGGAATCGAACCCCCGTCCATCAGCCGTTGAACGCCCGTGATACGACCATTCCCGACACTGTTGCTACGCAGCAACATCGGCGGGTCGATTGGTTAATGCCGAAGCATTAACCCGCGGAACGTCTTTCCATTCGGTCATTGGTCTTTCTCAACGTCATCGGTCTTTCCCAATGTCATTCCCCGCTTCTGTTGCCGGGCTGCGGTGAATTGGCCCCGTGCGACCTTGCGGCTCACGGTTGCTCTCTACCCCCTAATTAGGCGGCGAGAGCGAACTGCTTGTTGGCAGTTGTTTTTTTGCCCCGTTTTACGAGTCTGAGCAACTCGGGTCGCACGCTCGGCCAGCGACACTGACGTCGAAACCTGTCAGCCCCGTTAACTTTGCTTGCCCCGTCAGTGTATGGCAGGGGTGTCCAAAGAAGTTCACCTCAATGGGAATAACGCATACAAAGTTTGCGCAAGATTGCGGGCTTTGGCAGATTGCTCCGCTGGAGTTCCTTCGAATGCGGTGTTGATCACCATCACCATTCGCTTGCTGCGTGAAACAACTACGTATTGACCGTAATAGCCGAGCGCAGTGAAATCGCCAGGAGATGCATTGGTGCCGAGCAGATTATGTGTCCACCAGTGACCTGCATAGCCCTGAAAGGTTGGTGATGGTGTGCTCGAAAATTTCACCCATTCAGGTGAAATCACTTTTTTCTTTCCCCACACACCATTGCGCAAATAGAGCAAACCGAAACGGGCTTGATCGCGTGCTGTCATGTTTATGCCCATGAATCCAACTATTCGACCTGACAAGTCTCTTTGGTAATCAACTCGCTTGATGCCAAGAGGATCAAGAAGTCTTTTCTTGATGTATGACTCGGCTTGCGGCGTGCCGCCAAGCGTGTCGGTAATTATCCGCATGAGGATTGCACTGTTTCCCGAGTTGTATTCAAACTGTGTTCCTGGTTTGGATTCAAGTGGCAATGCAATTGCGTAGTCAGATGCAACGGGGGCGAACAGCATCGCAATGGTTGAGGAGTCGCCAGCTAAGTAATCCTCTTTCCATGTCAGCCCAGATGACATGTGGAGGAGGTTGCGTATGGTGATGGCGCTTCGCGGGTCATTGGGGTTTGACCAAGCGGCAACAGGTGCTGGCTGGTCAAGTGAGAGCTTTCCGTCATCAATCAGCATGCCAATGATCGTTGCAACAAAACTCTTGGAAACTGAAAATGTATCGAGAATTGACTCTTTGTTATCGAGCGGGTGATAGCGCTCGTAGACAATCTTGTCGTTAATCGTTATCAGGACGCTGCGCACTCGTATCTTGTTGTCGCGCGGTCCCATTGCATTTTTTACAAGAGCATCAATTTCTTTCTTGTTAACTCCTTGTGGCAGTGGGCCGGTCTTCCAGTCATCATCTTTGGCAATGCTGATTGCTGGCTTTGCCTCTACTGAATTTGGGGCAGCGACAATTCCGACGGTAGATATAACTAATGCGAAAACAAAACTCAGGGCTGAAGTTTTATGTCTGCTGGTTTTTAGGTTTACTGACATGAATACTTTTAGAAATGTCATAGCAGGAAGTTATTGTGCTTGCTTCTTTTGACGGCCAGCTTCACGACGCATTTCAAGTTCAGATTCTTTTTTGGCAATGGCTTGACGGCGATCAGCTTTTTGTCTGCCCTTGGCTAGTGCAATATCAACCTTCACACGACCTTTGCTGAAGCGCACCTCTAGCGGAACAATGGTGAGGCGTTCTTTGTTGATGCGGTCTTGCATACGTCGAATCTGTTCGCGATGGAGGAGCAGCTTGCGGCGGCGCATGGGTTCGTGCGCGCCGACTCCGTGAGCGAATGCGTAGGAGGAAATATGGATTCCGTCGAGCCACATTTCGCCGTTCACCACGTGCGCATAGGCATCGGCAAGTTGCACCTGGCCCGATCGCACGCTTTTCACTTCGCTTCCGAGCAGCACAATGCCGGCCTCGATCACATCCACAATGGTGTAGTCGTGCCTGGCCTTACGATTACTGGCAACCACCCGGTCTAGGTGCTCCCGCTCGTTCTGCTTGTTTTGCGCGTTCATATCGTTCGTTTCAGCATACGGGTAGCCTGAAAATCAGATGAGTACTCAAACCACGCTCTTGGTGTCACCACAGGTATTGCAAGCCATTGGCGAGCATGCCATTTCCTGTTATCCAGAAGAGGCTTGCGGACTGTTGGTAGGCAATAGCGCAGCAAATGAAGTGCTCGAGTTTCACGCGTGCGAAAACATTGCGCACTCGGCAAAGGTGTACACCATTAATCCAAAGCAACACTTGGTGATCGAACGAAATGCAGAGGATGCCGGCCTAGAAGTGGTTGGGGTAGTGCATAGTCATACTCATACCGAGGCGTATCCAAGTTCGACTGACGTAGCGCAAGCTCCAGACCCGGGTTGGCATTACATGATCGTCACGCTGAAGCGCGGTGTCCCTGAGCCACGGAATTTCCGCATTATTGAAGGCGTAATCACGGAAACGGCAATTCAGCAGCACAACTGACCATTGGCGTTTCCGCGGGGCTAGAATTATGACCAATGCAGTCAACAATCCATGGTTCGCGAATGATGATCAATGAGAGCGTCCTCGACCTCATTGGCAATACGCCTGTTGTTGATGTCAGCAATTTGTCACCGAACCCACGAGTTCGGTTGATCGCAAAACTTGAAGGCCAAAACCCATTTGGCTCAGTGAAAGATCGCATTGCGAAGTCCATGA
>CANIHL010000072.1 GCA_947467375.1 Acidimicrobiaceae bacterium
ACTTTGTCCATTGGGTATTGACGGCCGATTACGCCCGTCGAAGCAATGAGCACGTCATGTGGTTCGCATCCCAATGCGGATGAAACTCCGGCAACAACTTCGCGCGCATTACTCATTCCCATGTCGCCAGTTGCAACATTGGCGTTCTTTGAGATAACAACAATTGCCTTGGCCAAATGGCTGGCAATGTGTTCGCGGCTCACCACAACGCTTGGGCCAGCAAAACGGCTTTGCGTGAACATGCCCGCAGCAGAACAGACCGTTTCGGCTACGACGAGTGTGAAATCGTCTGTGAGATCTTTAATTCCGATATTTGCAACATGAGCACGGAATCCTTGTGGAAGCAATACGGCCATAACTATGCGGTGAAATGCTTCTCAATGTTTTCAAGGGTTTTCACCATAAACTTTTCATTGCTCGCCATTGAACCTCTGAGCTTGAGCATCAGAACTGATTTGCTTCCGTTGTAATCAAATTGCTCGGTAACTTTTGTGCCGCCATCAACTGGTTCAAGGATGTAGCGCCAAATGTGTCCACCAAAGTGTTGCCAAGCAATGCGACGGTTCTCCTCAAACTCAACAACCGTGTTGGTCATTTTGTATGGCACACCGATCTTCATGTCCATTGTGAACTTTGCCCCTTTGGACAAGCGTGGTGGAGCGGAAACCTTTGCGGCCTTCACGCTGCCCGAACCGTCGATCTTTGAGTGCTGACGCGGGTCGGCAAGAATTTCAAAAATCAATCCAGGTGCAGCAGATACAAAGCGCTCAACAGAAACGATTTTGGTTTTTGTGTCGTGAGTCATGCATTCAGGCTAGGCGAGGGATCGAACAACAGCCTCACCACAGCGTCGTCCTGAGTACATGGCTCCTTGTAATGAGCCTGTATCTCTATGGTCACCGCAAACGAATTGACCATTGCCAAGATCGACAGGTTGCTTAGGAGAGAACGGTGGTTTCTGCACGGGTCCACCGTGGTTGATTACGTAGGTGCGCAAGTGTTTCCAACCGTCTACTTGTGGACCCCACCATGATCGAAGTTGTTGGCGGCTTATTGCTTCAAGGTCGCCATCGGTGACTCCGGGAAGTGCCGCAACAATGAGGTGTTTGTCTGCTGGTGCGTACGACGGTGCAACGTTGCTAATTACTGCAACGTTAAGCACAGGCCCGCTTCCTGTGCCGTCGAGAACGACAAGCTTTCTGCGAGTTGGTGGAATGTCAGCCGAAAAATACACACACCCAACTTTTCGAGATTCAACTGCTGGAATACCAAGAAGCGACGCTGCGGTTGGTCCGTCTGTGGCAACGACAACTGCGCGTGCTGCAATGCTCTCGCCAGTTGCAAGAGTTACCTTCGCACCATCAATTGCGCTCACTCGGGTATTGAGATGAATGGTCCCTTCGGCAAGCCTGCTTGCCATCTGCTGCGGTAGCGCTTGCATGCCACGTGATGGCAACACGCTTTGTCCTTCGCTGAGCGATCGGAAAATGACGTCAAACATTCTTCGCGAAGTTGCAAGATGAGGGTCGAGTTGGATTCCGCCAAAGAGTGGGCGGAAAAAACGGTTGATGATTTTGGTGGAGAAACCAAATGCTCGAAGCGCAACGTCGGTGGACACGTCTTGTCCGCCTAAAAGCGAAGATGGATTGCGACGCATAATTCGTGCGCGCAACAGGACAATTCGCGCTTTGTCGAACACGCTACCGATGGGAGCGAAAGCCGTTGCAGCGAGAGTTTGTGGTTTGCGAAATGGGTCGGAAACCACATGACCTTTTCCATTACGCCACACAAGGGCACCCGGGTCAAATGGGCGAAGGTCGAGGGCTCGCATGTCGACTTGTGTTTTGAATTCTGGGTAAGCAGTAAGCATCACTTGGAAACCACGGTCCAGTTGAAACCCGTCGACAATGTCGGTGCGCACTCTGCCGCCAACATCATCGCTCGATTCGAGAATGATGACAGAGAGGCCATGTTGTTGAATCACTCGTGCTGCTGAAAGACCTGCAAGTCCAGCGCCGACGATTACTACGTCACATTGTGAAGGCAGAGACATTACTTAGAGAGTAGTGAACGAAACGCACTTTCTAGAGTGGTGTGCTTGAACATGTAGCCACTTGCATTAAGTGCTGCCGGAATTACTCGCTGTCCAGTAAACAACAGCGCATCGGCAAGTTCGCCACCGAGCAAAATCTTCGGGGCAAACGTAGGAACTGGCACGATCGCCGGACGCTTAATAACAGAAGCAAGCACTTTGGTGAACTCTGCGTTTGTCACCGGGTTTGGTGCAGTGAGATTGACGGCACCGCTGACGTTGGCTGTGAGCAAGTGTTCGATCGCGCCAATTTCATCGTCAATGGAAATCCAACTTTGCCACTGCTTGCCGTTGCCAAATTTTCCGCCGACGCCCAACTTGAATAGCGGCAGCAACTTCTTCAGCGCGCCACCTTTTGGCGTGAGCACAATTCCTGTGCGGAGATACACCGTGCGAATGCCTGCATCGACTGCTGGCTTCGCGGCAGCTTCCCATTGTTCGCACACCTCGGCAAGGAAACCAGTTCCATGTGTACTTACTTCGGTGAGCTGCTCGTCGTTGCGCGCTCCATAAATTCCGATTGCCGAACCTGAGAGAAATACTGAAGGCTTGCGCGAAAGTGATGCGATTGTTTTTGCAAGAAGCGCCGTGGTTGTGGTGCGACTATCAAGAATTTCTTTGCGATAGCTAGATGTCCAGCGCTTGTCTCCAATGCCAGCACCGGACAAGTGAATGACTGCATCAACACCATCAAGCGCAGCAGCATCGAGAGTTCCCGATTTTGGATTCCATTGAATTTCGCCAGATTTTGGTGACCTGCGAACGAGGCGAACTACCTCATGCCCGCTCGTTGACAGCTTGGCAACGAGTTGCGTACCGATTAAACCACTTGCTCCTGAAATGACAATCTTCATGGCCTCACCTTATGACGCTTTGGCCCGCCAAGCGAGGTCGTGCGTGAATTACGGAATGACGATGGGAACTGACGTAACCACGGTATTTGGGCGGAACAACAGACGAGCCTTGATTGCAAGCGCGGATTGGTTGTGCAGCCATTGCGATCGAATGCTGGTGACAAACTCGGGAATGATCACCGTGATCAAGTCGTCGTTATACATGTTGTCAATTTCGTTGATGCGATTGAGGATTGGTTCAGTCAAGTCGCGGTACTCGGAAACAATGGTGTCTAGTTCAATCGATAAGCCGAATTTGTCCCACTGTTCTTGCAAACGAGCACGGTCATCTGATTGTTCAATGACTGAAAGCGCAATGAGTTTGTCTGGACGCAAACTTTGTGCGTAACGAACTGCTTGCAACACACCCTGGTTCACCGAGCCCACGAGCACCACAACGGTGTGCGTTTTGAATGGAGCCTGGTAACCCTCTGTTGGCGTGAGGAAACTGCGTACTCGCGTGTAGTGACGGTGTACCCCTTTGAATCCAATCATCAAAGTTGGAATGAGTACTGCCGGGATCCATGCACCATCAACAAATTTCACTGTCACAACAATTCCTGCAACAAACATTGTTGTCACTGAACCGATTCCGTTGATGGCGATGTGAAGTTTCCAACTCTTTTCGCGATGCTTGTAGTGGTGCACGCACATGCCGGCCTGACTCAAAGTGAAGCCCGTGAACACTCCAACTGCATACAGCGGGATGAGTGCGTTAATTAGCCCTCCGAATGCAATGAGCAATGCAATTGACGCAACGCTTAAAAAGATCACGCCGTTCGAAAAAACCAAGCGATCGCCACGGTTCATAAATTGACGCGGGAGATAGTTGTCTTTTGCAATGATGGACATCAGTCGCGGGAAGTCGGCATAGGCAGTGTTCGCTGCCAGAATCAAAATTGCAAACGTTGCGAACTGTGTAATGAAGAAGAAGATGTTTCTGCCCCCGTACACCTGTTCTGCCAGCTGGGCGAGCACGGTGTTAGGAATGATTCCTTCATGATCTTTAACTGGCTCTAGGTGTTGAGCAAGAACGCTAAGTCCGAAAAAGCAACTACCAAGAATGACTGCCATCCAGATGAGAGTGGTTGATGCATTTTTGGATTCAGGCTTCTTGAACGCGGGTACTCCATTGGAAACTGCTTCCACTCCGGTAAGTGCAACTGCACCAGAGGAGAACGCTTTCAAGAAGTAAAATATCGTTACTGATCCTTGCATTTTCAGCAGGTGTTCTGCTTCTCCGGTGTGCTCGATCGGCGGTAGGTGTTGAACGAACACTCGGTATAAACCCACAACGATAAGCGTGATGAGCGAAACGATGTATATGTACGTTGGTGGTGCAAACAGCATCGCTGACTCTTTGAGTCCACGAAGGTTTGCCAGCATCATGAGCAGGACAAATCCCACACAGATCTGTACTCGGTGAGGGGCTAGTCCATTGAATGCCGAGATGATTGCGGCAGTACCACCAGCAACTGATACGCACACGGTGAGCACGTAGTCGATGAGGAGAGAACCACCAGCAACGAGTCCTGGGTATTCGCCAAGATTCTCTTTTGATACGACGTATGAACCGCCACCACTTGGGTACGCAAAAATGGTTTGGCGATAACTCATCACGACGATGATGAGAAGTGCAACAACGATTAAGGAAATTGGCACCAGCATTGAGTAGGCGGCCATGCCAACTGCGCCGAGCGACAGAAATACAATCAGAATTTCTTCAGTAGCGTAAGCAGTTGATGAGATTGCATCGCTAGCAAATACCGGGAGCGCAACCTTTTTGGAGATGCGTTGATGGTGATCTTCCGATGTTGCAATTGGATTGCCGATGAAGAGTCTTTTAAGACCTTTAGAACCAGTTTGTGTAGGCATATGCGTCTAGAAGCCTGCCACATTGACTACCCACAGGGTGCGTCAACCGCCTACGCTTGGTCTTCTTAGTACTACATAGGCATTTCGGGCGGTGTGCGCCCATGCCGCAAGGGAGAAAAAAGTGCACGTCGTAATTGTCGGTTGCGGGCGAGTTGGTTCAACGCTCGGTCGAGAACTTGTGGCTGCCGGTCACACCGTTGCAGTGATCGATCGCAAGTCTGAGGCGTTCTCACGACTTGGTGAATCGTTTACTGGTCAGAAAATTACTGGCATTGGCTTTGACCGCGACATTTTGATTGAAGCCGGAATTGAAAAGGCTGGTGCACTTGCTGCAGTTACCAATGGTGACAACTCAAACATTTTGATTGCCCGTGTCGCGCGCGAAGAATTCGGCATTGAACGTGTAGTGGCCCGAATTTACGACCCGAAGCGCGCCGAGATTTACGAGCGTCTAGGAATCGCCACAGTCGCAACAGTGAAGTGGACATCTGAACGAATTTTGCGCCGCATCCTTCCAGAATTGCCTGCAGTTGAGTGGACAGACCCGAGTGCAAAAGTTGTGCTTGTGGAACGCGAGCTTCCAAAGTCTTTAGTAGGAAATCGAGTGTTGTCGCTTGATAGCGCAACTGCGCGAATCGTTTCTGTTCGCCGTTTGGGTGCTGCAGTTATTCCAACTGCAGACACAGTGGTTCAAGAAGGTGACGTCGCTTATGTAGCGGTAGAAATTAAGTCACTTGAAGCCTTTGATGCATCACTTGCATCAACAAGCGGGAAGGGTCACTAGCCGTGAAAGTAGTTGTCGCAGGTGGTGGAAGTGTGGGCCGGTTTACCGCAGAGCAGCTTGTTGCTGCTGGTCATGAAGTAACCATTATTGAAAACGATCGGTCAGTAGTTGCTGAATATGCAGAAAACGAACCGTCAGGCAAACTGAAGTGGCATCGCGGCGATGCGTGCGATGTTGCTGTGCTGGCAGCCGCTGGAGTGACCATGGCAGATGTTGTTGCCTCGGTTACAGGTGATGACGAAGACAACTTGGTGGTTTCGTTGTTGGCAAAGCAAGAGTTTGGTGTGCCTCGCGTAATTGCTCGAGTGAATAATCCGAACAACTACTGGATGTTTAACGACATGTGGGGTGTTGATGTTTCGGTATCAACGCCGCACCTCATTACCAGCCTTGTGCAGGAAGCCGTTGCCGTAGGAAACTTAGTTCGCCTCATGCAACTGAAAGGTGGCAAAGCCGAGCTTGTTGAAGTAACGCTTGCAGATAACTCTCCAGCACGTGACAAGCCGTTAAGCGAATTGCATATGCCGCGCAGTGCAAGTGTTGTGGCAATTGTTCGCGATAGCCGAGTATTGATGCCAACGCCAGACATGGTGTTGCGCGTTGGTGACGAAGTAATGGCGCTCATTACTGAAGACGCCGAAGCTGCAGTGCAGCAAATTCTTATTGGCTAGTTCAGCCTTCGCCCATTGGCAATAGCGAGTAGGCGGGGTTCAGAAAAACCAGGCGATTTGCGTCGGCAAATGCCACGCCTTCGATAACGATGCAATGACCATGCTCAATTCCGGCAACATGGCGGCGGCCACTGAAGATGACCGTTGCATCGCCCGTTCCATCGTTGATCACAATTTCGGTTGACGGGATTCCGCTTCGAGGCTTAATGGTCATGCGCTTTACTTCGCCGCAGACTTTCGTACGATCGCGAGCCTCTAGTTCGCTAAGTGGCTGCAGGCGAAGCTCGGCGAATCGATCGACAAGGCGTTCCGAGTCAATTTCGCGAACCGGCTTGCTTGCAGATTTAAAAACATCTTTGATGCCCATGACAAGTTTCATCCTAGGCTGACGTGCATATGAGTACCCGAAAACTAATTATGTGGGCGCTGTTCTGCGGAGTGTTGATTCTTGGCGCAGGCGTGTTCAAGTTGTGGCAGACCACTGGAGATGGAGCACAAGTTCAACTCCTGCAGTTGGGCGAATCGGCGGTGCTGGGCGACATGACGGTGTCGGTAAATGCCGTGTCAAAGAATGCATCGCAAACTCTTGTTGAGGTGTCAATGCAAGGGGTTGAGGGTGCAGATGCAACGGCAGGGTGGCGCATGCTGGTTGGCGGAGTGATCAGCGAAGCTCAGCCGCTGACAGAAGGCTCGGGTACCCCCTGCGCCACAACAAAACTTGCTGAACCAATCTTGTGTACGGTTGCATTTCCTGTGTCTGAAGGCACGCCAACCATTGCCTACATTCGCGCAGGACAACAAGAACAGTGGGCTACGACACCGTAATCTTGAACCGTTATCGTTATCCACAAGCAATTGAAAGAGGTGGTGCGTACGGCTGAGCA
>CANIHL010000073.1 GCA_947467375.1 Acidimicrobiaceae bacterium
AGTTCATGCGACCAACAATCACCGAAACTGATCCACTGGCAATCTGCTTCAGGATGACCGGGTCGAGGCCCGCACTAATTGTTGAGGCAATTTTGCCCGGCTCAACCAACACGGTCTTCCACGCACTTGGCGTAAGGCCTGTTGGGCGTGAGGTAATTTCGACCACTTTTGACTTGCGCTTTTGGGCAACGTCGCGAACACGCAGGTACAGAACTGGAAGTTCTTCCTTCAAATCTGGTGACAACAAGATGATGGTGTTTGCAGCAACCGCTTCGTCAATCGACGCCTGTGGCAAACCAAACACTTCTGCTGGCAGGCCGTCGACAAGCTGAGCATCGCGTTGATTCACACCCATTGCATCAGCAAGTTGTGCCCAAGCAAATGCATCTTCGTTTGTTCCGCGTGCTCCACCAATAATGGCTACCGAATCAGGAGAAACAGCAAGTGATGTGCGCAACATGCGGGCAGCGGCATCGAGCGCACCAGACCACGTGGTTGCAACATGATTGCCCTGAGCATCTTTCACGAACGGAGTGGTTAACCGCTCGTCCGAGTTCACCGATTCGAAGTTGAAACGACCGCGGTCGCACAACCAGCCCCAGTTCACTGGGTCAATGTCAACTCCCTGATAGCGAACTAACTCATCGCGGCTGCTTTGCACCACGGTGCGACAACCAACTGAGCATGTAGTGCATGTGCTTTCGGTTTGATCCAAGTCCCACGGACGAGCCTTGAAGCGATACGGCTTTGCAGTCAACGCACCAACTGGGCAAATCTGCACGGTGTTGCCCGAGAAGTAGCTGCTGAATGGTTCGTCTGGAAATGTCATTACCTGCGTGTTGTTGCCACGGCTGGTAAACGAAATCAGTGCGTCGCCTGCAACTTCATCGGCAAATCGCGTGCAGCGATCGCACAGGATGCAACGCTCACGATCCAAAAATACATTGTCACTAATTGGAATTGGCTTTTCGTAGTGACGCTTCTCTTCTACGTAGCGACTTTCACCGGGACCATGACTAAATGCTTGGTCTTGTAATGGGCACTCGCCACCCTTGTCACACACTGGACAGTCGAGTGGATGGTTTGCAAGCAACAATTCGAGAACGCCTTCTTGCGCTTTCTTCACTTGCTCGGTTTCGGTACGAACTACTTGCCCTTCAGCAACAGGCGTCATGCACGACACCACCATCATCGGGCCACGTGGTCCTTCAACTTCTACTAAGCACTGCCGACACATGCCTGCTGGTGCCATGCGCGGGTGATAACAAAAACGTGGAATGAACTCGTTTGACTTGTCGGCAGCAGCAATGATCAAGTCACCCTTGCGAGCTGAAACAACTTTGCCGTTAATGGTGAGGCTGACCACGTTTGGGTCAACCGGTGTTGTGTTCGCTGGATCGACTGTGGTCATGATGCGGCTCCAACGGCAGTAACAGGAATGGTGATTCGCTTGGTTACGCGAGCCTCGAATTCACTTCTAAACAAGGTGAGCGCAGAGTGAATTGGCGCGTATGCCGATGGACCAACGAAACAAATAGTGGTCATCTTGTATGGGAATGGAACTGCAGAAAGACCGAGTGCCTCGTTTGATGCGTGCGGGAAATCGCCCGGGCAAATGCTGGTTCCCACTTCAATGAGTTGCTGCAAATCTGCATCAGTCCCCGTGCCATTCACGACACGGGTCAGAATTCGCTCTAACCAAGTTCCGCCTTCGCGACATGGCGTGCACTTACCGCACGATTCGTGTGCATAAAAGTGCGTCAGCGTAAGCGCGGCTGCAGGAATGTCGGTGGTCTCGTCCATCACCATGATTGCGCCTGAACCAAGCATCGAACCCGCTGGCCCAACTTGGCTTGCTTCGAATGGAAGATCAAGTTGATCTGGCGTAAACCATGGAGCAGAACCGCCACCCGGAACAAATGCCTTCAGCTTGTTTCCATTGCGAATACCGCCACAGAACTCTTCGCCGTACAACAAGTCGCGAAATGTGGTGGTGCCATTAATAATTTCGTATACACCTGGGCGCTTCACGTGTCCTGAAACTGCAACCATGCGCGTTCCCGGCGAAGTCTTGGTGCCAATTGCGGTGTAGGCCTCGACGCCGTTGTTAATAAGCCATGGCAAGTTAGCCAACGTTTCTACGTTGTTCACAATCGTTGGCTGACCGTACAAACCATTTGCTGCTGGAAAGAACGGCGGCTTCAAACGTGGCATTCCACGATTGCCTTCAAGGCTTTCGATCAACGCGGTTTCTTCGCCAACGACATACGCGCCTGCTCCCCAGTGCAACACAATGTCAACTGAGAACTTTGAACCGAGAATGTTTTTGCCCACATAACCAGCTGCGTACGCCTCGTTTAGTGCTGTAGCAACTCGTTCTTGAGCAAGCGCCATTTCACCACGGATGTACAAGAAACACTGCGACAGACCTGCTGCGTAACACGCAATGAGACAACCTTCAATCAACTGGTGTGGGTCGCGCTCCATGAGCAGGCGGTCTTTGTACGTGCCAGGTTCGCTTTCGTCACCGTTCACTACTAAATATCGAGGCCATACTTGCTGCGGAGTAAGTCCCCACTTGGTTCCTGCAGGGAAACCTGCGCCGCCACGGCCAAGCACAGTTGCACCCTTTACTTCTTCGTGAATGTCTGCTGCAGGCTTCGATAACGCTTTGCGAAGTGCTGCATAACCATCGGTTGCCAAGTAGCGCTCAATAGTGAACGAATCGGTGTATTCGAAACGTGAAGTGACCACTTTCGGGCGATCGCCGGCAACAAATCCTGGTGCGTGTGGGTACGAACTCATAGTGCAGGCTTCCCGTCTAGCCAGGCAGGGCCTTCGGTGACATCTTCTGGAGCAACAGCTCCCACGCTCTTGTCGGCAGGAATACGTTGACGAACTTTTGCAAGCACGCCGTGCGCAGGAATTTCATCTGCAAGTTTTCCTGCACGCAGGTCGTCCACCAAGTTGTCGAAATCGGTTGGCGTGACATGGAATCGGTAGCGATAGTTCACTTGCAACGTTGGTGCTTCGGTGCATGCCGCTTGGCATTCGGCGTGAGCAAGCGTGAACATGCCATCGGCAGTTGTTCCGCCTGCCTTCACACCAAGCTTGTGCTCGGCATGATGCATGAGTTCGCCAGCACCCATAAGGGCACACGACATGGTGCCGCACATGTTGATGAGGTACTTGCCAACTGGCTCGAAGCGGAACATTTCGTAGAAAGTTGCGGTTCCATACACCTCAGCCGAAGTAACGCCAACGAGTTCACCAAGATGCACCATCGCTTCGCGGGTGATGTACCCGTTTTGTTCTTGCGACAAATGCAACAGCGGAACGAGTGCAGACTTTGGTCGTGGATAACGACCAATAATTTCTTTAGCAATAACAACGTTTGCGTCGGTCAATCGGCTCATCGGTCTACCTCGCCAAGCACTGGGTCTACAGAAGAAATTACGGCGACAGCATCGGCTACCAAACCGCCGCGCATCATGTGTGGAAGAGCCTGCACGTTTACAAATGACGGAGCGCGTACATGCATGCGATACGGGGTTGGTGACCCATCGCTTGCGATGTAGCAACCAACTTCGCCTCGTGGGCTTTCAATTGCTACATACACTTCACCTTCTGGCACTTTGAAACCTTCCGTGAAGATCTTGAAGTGGTGAATGAGGGCTTCCATTGACTCATCAATACGAGCGCGTGGTGGCGGCGTGACTTTCTTGTCTTGAATTCGGTAGTCGCCACGTGGAACACGATCCAATATTTGGCGCACGATGCGCATTGATTCGCGAATTTCGTTCAAGCGAATTGCATAACGATCGAATGCATCGCCATAACTGCCAACGATCACATCAAATTCAAGTTCGTCGTAATGCATGTATGGCATGTCGCGACGTAAGTCCCAAGCCAAGCCAGTACTGCGCAAAATTGGGCCAGTTGCACCCAACGCAATTGCTTCAGCTTGCGTGATGATGCCAACACCTTGCAACCGTTCGCGCCAAATTGGCTGGTTAGTCATCAATACGTCATATTCACCAAGACGGTCTGGCAACATGTCCAAAATCGACATCACATCGTCGCGCCAATCGGCTGGCAAGTCTGCTGCAACTCCGCCAGGACGAATGAAGTTGTGATTCATGCGCAGTCCGGTGACCTTTTGGAAAAAGCGCAACACCACTTCGCGCTCACGCCATCCGTACAGCATCATGGAAACAGCGCCGATGTCCATGCCGTTCGTTGCCATAAACAACAAGTGGCTGCTCATGCGATTTAGTTCGGACAACAACATGCGAATCCACACCGCGCGTTCTGGAATGTCGCCATCGATCCCGAGCAATTTCTCGGTAGCCATACTGAAAACCAATTCGCTATTCAGCGGTGACAGGTAATCCATGCGCGTGACGTTGGTTCCACCCTGCATGAACGTGAGCGACTCGCCTGTTTTTTCCATGCCAGTGTGCAAGTACCCAATAATCGGCTTGCATCGCAGAACGGTTTCACCTTTAAGTTCGAGCATCAGTCGCAACACGCCGTGCGTACTTGGGTGCTGTGGACCCATGTTGATGATCATGGTCTGATCTTCGCCCGGGTCGGCTTCTACTTCGGCAAGAAGTGCGGCGTCTGCTTCGCTCATGCGCAACACTGCGCCAACTTCACGCATTACTTCTTTCGCAGTCAACTCAGAGCGTGAACGAAGTTCTTGATTTCCTTCATTGGTTCCTGCAGCTGCAGATATAACGGTGTCACTTTCGCGCGGAGTCACGATGCGGCTCCCTTGAATTGCACAGGAATGCGACCTTGTGCGTAATCCTTACGCAACGGGTGGCCTTGCCAGTCTTCTGGCATCAAAATTCGTGTGAGGTCTGGGTGGCCAGCAAATGAAATACCGAACATGTCAAACACTTCGCGTTCCATTGCTTCGGTACCTGGGTACAAGTCGAACAATGAATCAATGTTTGGGTCCGACTCGCTTACCTGTACACGTACGCGCAAACGTTCGCGCTTACTGAGTGACAACAAGTTGACCACGATCTCAAAACGTTCTGCAGCGACACTGTCGGGAAGTGTGCGCGAAGCATGTGTCAAAAAGTCGACCGCAGTTAAGTCAACGCACATTTCAAAACCATCGTCAACAAGCTTCTTCATAGTTGACATGTACGACTGTTTCGGCACAAAGAGCACTGCCTGACCGCGAGAATCACCAAGCAAACAACCGTGCAAGGTCGCAGGTGTAGTGGATGCTTCGGTGCTCACCGCAATTACCTCGACCCAAGAATGACTGGAGTGGTGATTCCTGCAGGAACTTCTTGAATGTGCACATTCGCACCAGCACCACTCGTTGCGCGGCGACGCATGATTTCGCCATCTTCAATAAGTTGGTGCAACGTTTCAATTGCGTGAATCAGTGTCTCTGGTGTTGGTGGGCATCCAGGTGCATACACGTCAACTGGAACAACTTGGTCAACACCTTGCACGATGGCGTAATTGTTAAACATTCCGCCACTGCTGGCACACACACCCATGCTGATCACCCATTTAGGCTCCATCATTTGGTCGTACACCTGACGAAGTACCGGTGCCATTTTTTGACTTACGCGTCCAGCAACAATCATGATGTCGGCCTGACGAGGTGAAGCGCGAAACACTTCCATGCCAAAGCGCGCAAGGTCGTAATGCGGTGCGCCTGTTCCCATCATTTCGATTGCACAACAAGCGAGACCAAAGGTTGCACCCCAACTTGAACGCGAACGCGACCACTTGACCAGGTCTTCAATGCGACCAGTGAGGAAGTTGTGGTCGAGGCCCTCTAGGCCATCGTCAAGGACATTGCGCACAATTCCCATTAGGCAGCGGCTCCCTCATTGCGACCTTCGAAACCAACTCGGCGAATCGTGCTCGTGAAAGTACGTGAATCAGAAGTCATTGGGTTAGACGAATTGTCATCCAATCGAACAGCCTTCTTAATTGGACCCCAATCAAGTGCGCCGCGAGCGATTGCGTAAACAAACGCTGCAAAGAACACTGCACTGAATGCGATCATTTCAAAAAATGCAAATGGTCCAAGGGCGGCATGCGAAACCGCGTATGGATATACGAAAATGATTTCAATGTCGAACATAATGAACAACATGGCAATGATGTAAAAACTGACCGGAAAACGCTCAGGCGCTTCGCGACTTGGCACAATTCCACATTCGTATGGTGCAGATTTTGCAGTGTTAGGCCGACGAGGTGCCAACAGTTTTGATGCGACAAGACTGATCGCGCCAAACAACACAGCGAGGGTGGCCAACACCACTATCGGAAGGTACTGGCCCACGAAATTCCCTTATGCCTTAACAGGCGTTTTGTCACTGGCGAAATTCTCGCGAAGCGCAAGGTCTCGACGGTGGAGCAACCAACACATGATCGCGAAGATAAGCCCTGATCCAAACGTAATCATGATTGCTGGTTGACGTTTTGCACCCAAGTCGCGAATCAAATAGACGTACCGATGTGGCTGAGTTTCATCAGCAACTGGACGAGCAGGAGCGCGGCCTGGTTCGGTGCGCTGAGGAACAACTGGCACTACTTCAACCAACGCATACCGCGCCTTATGGAAAAACGCCACGAAGTCAAGTGAATCGTTGATCTTTGGGAAGCGTTCTCCACCACGATCGAACACCGCAACGCTCAAGTAATCACCAACGGCAAACTCTTTTGCCTCAATCTGCAATACCGCATCCGAAGCAGCTACGGCTTGACCACGTTGTGGGTCGGCTTCGTCGAGCAATGTCCAACCTTCTGCTTGCAACTGTGTTGATGCTGCAGCAGAAGTTTCTGCTGGAGTGGCAGCATCGGCAATCGAACCATCAACTATCCCTGCTGCACTGAGCAACGCCGCATCGCGAATAATGGTGACCGGTTCTGCCGGCTTCCATGTGGGCTCTGGTCCTTTCAGACCGATTCCATATGTCCACCACACTGCGGCCATGACGGTCATCCATCCAAAGAATGCGGAAAGAATGATGAGTAGTCCAAGTCGCGCTCCAACGTTGGTTCCAACGATGAGATAACTGCCGCCAATAAGCACGACAACCGCAATAAG
>CANIHL010000074.1 GCA_947467375.1 Acidimicrobiaceae bacterium
CGCCGAATTACATCGTTGTGACGGTAGTATTGATGGGTGCCTACACCAGACAGAAGCGGTCCGCGTCGCCCAAGACGAGATAGTGATTCAGCCCGTCCAGCTCGCCCAAGTGGCGCTGGAGCCAGAGGCCCTCGTCGTGACGATTCACGACCTTCCCGTCCACGCAGTGGCGATGACCGTCCGGCTCGTCCGCGCAGTGGTGATGATCGTCCAAGTCGTCCACGCAGTTTTGATTCAGATCGTCCGTCGCGTCCACGCAGCGGTGATGATCGTCCAAGTCGTCCACGCAGTTTTGATTCAGATCGTCCGTCGCGTCCACGCAGTGGCGATGATCGTCCAGCAGGCCGTGGTCGTCCATCATCTGGCCGTCCGTCTTCTGGTCGCCCAAGTTCGGGTCGTCCGTCAGCAGGTGGCAGGTTTGCAGATCGCGATTCGCGTCCAAGTCGTCCTCGTGGCGATGATGATCGTCCAAGTCGCGCACGGAGTTTTGATTCAGATCGTCCGTCGCGTCCGCGTAGCGGTGATGATCGTCCACCAACACGTGGTCGTTTCGGTGATCGACCAGATCGTCCGTCGCGTCCGCGTAGTGATGATGATCGTCCAGCCGGTCGTGGTCGCCCAAGTTCGGGTCGTCCGTCATCGGGTGGTCGCTTCGGTGATCGCGATTCGCGTCCGAGTCGTCCTCGTGGCGATGACGATCGTCCAAGTCGCGCACGCAGTTTCGATGACCGTCCAGCGCGTCCGCAGTCAGATGCGCAACGTCGTGCCGATGTAGTCCGTTCACGCACAGGTGGCCGTCGCTATGACCGCGATGCAGCACCGCGTAACGATCACCAGCAAGAGCGTTGGAACGATGAGGGTTCAACTCGTGCACCACGCCGTGGATCGGGAAGTCGTGACAACGATGCGCCAATCCATTTGGAGCGTGATGAGAAGCGTGCCTCAGCACCAGCTTTAGCTCACGTTGAAGCAACGGTTGGCAAAAAGATCGCTGGCATTGTTGGCGATCCTGCAGCGAAGCGTTTGATTGGCAAACTCGCACTTGCACTCGATGCATTTGAAAAGGGTCGTTACCAGGACGCAAAGCGAATCATCATTCCAATCACGCGCGAGTGTGAGGGAGTGCATCTCATTCACGAAATTGCTGGTCTTTCGTTGTATCGCCTCGGTCAATGGCGCGATGCTGCCGATCACCTAGAAAAGGCACGCGTTGCGATGCCGGCTTCGACGTTGAATCATCCAGTACTTGCTGACTGTTATCGCGCGCTTATGCGTTACGAAAAGGTTGATGAATTGTGGAAAGAGTTGAAGGATGCTTCACCGGATCCTGCAATTGTTGCTGAAGGTCGCATTGTTGCGGCTAGCGCACAAGCCGATAAGGGCGACATACAAAATGCCGTTCGTATCATGCAGCAGACCAAAAAGGATCCTGCGAAGGTTCGTGAACACCACTTACGCGAGTGGTACGTACTTGCAGACTTGTATGACCGTTCAGGCGACGTGATTAACGCGCGCGAATGGTTTAAGAAGATTGCACACAACGATCCAGACTTCTCGGACATTCGCGATCGCCTCACGGCAATCGGTTCGCACTAACGCGTTTTCATCTCCCGCAACACGAACCCAGTTCGTAGCTTCGGCGAAAAGAATGTTGATTTCGGTGGCATGAGTAAACCTTCGTTTGCTGTGCGCTGAATTTCGGCAACGCTCACAGGTCGAATCAATATCGCAGCTGTTGCATCGCTCGTTTGCAGTTCATGTTGAACTTCGGACACACCGTGCTGGTAGCGAACTTCATGCTGCACAGATTGCAGTGCATGCTCTAGGTACGCGCTGTCAAGGTTTCGAACACCGGCAAACTTTTTGGCAATTGGTGTGAGCCAATGTGTTCGGCCAGTTTTTGCAACGAGGCACAGAGACCCGCGTTCATTCATCTGTGACAACGTTGTTGGACCAACTGAGTCTGCGTCGTTGATCGTGAAAAATGGCGAAAGTGCTGCTGTCAATTGTTTGTAGGTGATGCCTTCATATAAGCGATGAATAGCGGCGACGCTGAGTTGCTCGTCGATGAGTTCATTGATGTACGTCATGGTGAGTTCAGCGCCAGTTGACTTGCTGTTCGTTCGCTCACGAGTTTCATCGCGGTATGTGCGGCTAATGGCGTAGCGATGATGTCCGTCGGCAATGACTACTGGGTTTGTTGCAATAGCAGCAGATATTTGGGTTATGCGATTGGTGTCGGTTACGCGTTCGACACTGTGCACGACCCCAAGATCATCGGTAAGTTCGCCGAGCAACTCGGCCGGCTCTGTAAGCAGAGCTGATAAGCCCTCAGCTAACGACAAACCCCACACGGGGGACAAGTTGGCATCTGTTGCACGCGTCAGTTCAAGACGATCGGTTTTCGCCTTCGGAGTGGTGCGTTCGTGGGGGAGTACTCCGCCAGCGCCTTCATCAACTACCTCGAGTGCACCAATAACCCCAACAACATTGCGAGGTTTACCAGTCGAATCGGTGAATCGCATTCGGTACAACGTGAACGAAGGTGTCTCGTCGCGCACCATGACGCCATCACTGATCCACTGATTCAGTATCGATGCGGCATGCTCGTATGCGTTGCCCGCAGCGGAAACCGGCATGTCGATGTGAACGATGTTGTATTCATGCCTAGTGGCTAGTGCCAATCGATCGGCATCTGAAAGCACGTCATATGGCGGTGAACAGACATCATGTAGTTCGATATTGCGCCGATAACGGAGCGCCTGAAACGGTTCAAAACGAGGCACAATTACAGTGTGCCATTGAAGCCAGCAATTTTGTGCGATCTAGACGGGGTCGTGTGGCTCATGCACCAACCTATTCCCGGTTCGGTTGATGCCATTTTCAGATTGCGAGAAGCAGGACATCGTGTTCTGTTTGTGACGAATAATTCGCATTCATCAGCCAATGAGCAGGCAGCGGTTCTTGAAAGCATTGGTATTCCAGCTGTTGGCGATGTGGTTACTGCGTCGCAGTCCGCTGGTGCGTTGCTCAATGCGGGTGAGCGTGTTTTGACATGTGGCGGTCCAGGAGTGATGCAAGCTATTACTGATGCTGGTGCAATTGTGGTCGGTCGATCTGATGATCCAAACCTTCCAAAAGACATTGCAGTGGATGCGGTAGTCGTGGCCTTTCATCGAACATTTGATTTTGCTGGTCTGACACGATTGTCTGCAACGATTCGTCAAGGTGCTCGTTTCATAGCGACCAATGACGATGCAACGTATCCGACACCAGATGGCGTCATTCCTGGAGGTGGTGCAATTGTCGCTGCCGTTGCAGCTGCCAGCGGTGTTCAGCCAATTATTGCTGGCAAGCCATATGCACCAATGGCGAAACTTGTGCGCAGCGTGCTTGGTAATGCTGACATATCTGGTGCGTGGATGGTGGGAGATCGAGTGTCAACCGATGGTGCCTTTGCCCGTACGCTGGGCTGTCATTTTGCGCACGTGCGCAGCGGCGTGGCACACAGCGCAGACGAAGTGCTTAATGCTGAGTTTGAAGGAAACGATTTGGCATCGTTCGCCGATTTCATAGTTCAGAAGTACAGCTAGCGCAGTGAGTACTCGTCGTGTTCGGGTTGATGCTGCCCTCGTGCAACGTGGGCTTGCCGATAACGCAACCACTGCAAAAAAATTCATCGAAGATGGCGTGGTATTGGTAAACGGGTCAGTGGTATTGACTCAGAGCAGGCAAGTTGCGCCATCAGATGAGTTGTTGGTGAAATTTGCCGATCAATTTGTATCGCGCGGAGGGATCAAATTGGATGCTGCACTTTCGCAGTTCGGCATTGATGCAAGCAACAAGCGCACACTTGATGCAGGTGCATCAACGGGTGGGTTCACCGACTGCTTGTTGCAACGTGGCGCTTTGGCAGTAGTTGCAATTGACGTGGGTAAGTCGCAGATGCATGAACGAGTTGCAACCAATGAACGTGTTGTTGTTATTGATGGGTTCAATGTTCGCCAATTGTTAGATGACGAGCAGGATCTACCGCAGCCTTTGCGAGGAGCCTTCGACCTAGTGGTTGCCGATTTGTCGTTTATTTCATTGAAGACTGTGAGCCAGGCACTCACCGCGCGGCTATCTCAAAACGGTGACTTGGTGGTGTTGGTCAAACCACAGTTCGAGGCCACCAAGCTTGAAGTTGATAAGAGTCAGGGCGTCATCGCCGACCAGGCCATCCGTGACCGCGTAATTGGGGAAGTGAACGTATCCTTTGCGGCGCTTGGTTGGGCAGTGCGCGGTTGCGTCGAGTCGCCAATTCATGGCGCTGAGGGCAATGTTGAATATTTGGTCTGGTATAGGTTTAAGGCGTGAACTTGTTGGATTTGGGCAGATAATGGCAAATATTTTCGTCATCGCTCATCATTCGCGTACCGAAATTCCGGTCTTGCTCGCTGATCTTCGCTCGTGGGCAACGAGTCGTGGCCACGAACTATGGATGAACGACTTCGATGCACAAGCATTGAATTGTCTCGAACTCTCCAACCCGCGACATCCAATGGATGCCGATCTTGTAGTCAGCCTTGGTGGCGATGGAACCGTGTTGCGGGCTGTGCACATGCTCGATGGTGCACCGGTTCCAATCCTTGGTGTGAATGTGGGGACGCTGGGATATCTCACTGAAATTGATCCTGAAGAATTGATCGATGCGTTAACAAAATGGGAATCCGGAGTTTCTGGTACCGACTACGTAATTGATGCCCGCATGATGTTGAGCGTTACGTTGCATAAAGCAGATCGCTCGGCATCGGTTTCATGGCGCGCATTAAATGAGGCCGTGCTCGAAAAGCATCAATCAGGTCACACCATTTGGTTGGACTTGGTGATTAACGGTCAAGACTTTGCTCGCTATTCGGCCGATGGCCTCATCGTTTCCACACCAACTGGGAGCACGGCTTACTCCATGAGCGCACGTGGCCCGGTCGTGTCGCCACGCCATCGCGCGTTGCTCATCACTCCGGTTTCGCCGCACATGTTGTTCGATCGATCGCTCGTCCTCGACCCACACGAGTCGGTACACATCAAAGTCGTGGGAACTCGTCCAGTTGATTTAGCAATAGACGGTCGTGGAGTGGCAAGCCTTACGCAAGACGATTTGGTCGTGTACGCACCAGACACGTGTCAGGCAATTTTCATTCGCTTGTTCAAAGAACCAAAGTTTCATCAAATCGTGCGAGCGAAATTTGGTTTGGGAGACGAATAGTGCTCACCGAGCTACATATTGAAAATCTTGGAGTAATCGACACACTCGACCTGCAGTTGTCTGAAGGTTTAGTTGCACTCACTGGCGAAACCGGTGCTGGTAAGACGATGATTGTTGAAGCAATCAACTTGTTGGTTGGTGGGCGAGCAGATGCTGGGATGGTTCGCCCTGGAGCATCTGAAGCGCGTGTTGAAGGTCGCTTTGTGTTTGGCGAAGAGGAAGTGATTCTGTGTCGAACCATTCCTCTCGATGGACGATCCCGCGCGTACGTGAATGGGCGACTCGCAACGGTTGGTCAATTGGCCGAACACGGACTCGATCTGGTCGATATGCACGGTCAACATGCACATCAGAGTTTGCTTGGGGCAAAGGCGCAACGCGAAGCGCTTGACTCATATGCCAAGGTTGATCTTGAGCCTTTGCGGAATGCGCGAGCAGCGGTGACTGAAATTGATGCGGCGCTTGCAACACTCGGCGGCGACGACCGAATGCGGGCTCGCGAAATTGACCTGCTTCGGTTTCAGGTAACTGAAATCATTGAAGCAGCGTTGCAGGGCGCCGATGAAGATGAACTGCTGTCACGAGAAGAAGATGTCCTTGCTGATGCCGTTAACTATCGCGAAGCGTTATGGAAAGCCGTTGCGTCGTTGGCAGAAGAATCTGGAGCAACAGACAACTTGGGAACAGCCATTTCAGCGCTCAGCCACAAGGAACCATTCGCTGGTTTCGTGACGAGGCTGAAGGCACTACAGGGCGAGTTGGAAGACGTTTCAGCAGACATTCGCGATGAAGCCGAATCAATTGAAGAAAATCCCGCGCGACTCGATGTAGTTCGTCAGCGCCGACAACTGCTGGTCGACTTGCGCCGAAAATATGGCGACTCACTTGTTGAGGTAATCAAGTTTGGTGAAGAGAGCGCCGTGCGTTTGGCTGAGTTGGAATCCTTTGAAGCACGTGCAGCAACGCTCGATCAAGAACGTGCGCTAGCGGTACGGAAACTGGAAGCGGCTCAGTCGGTAGTGGGTAAAGCCCGCCGAGACGGCGCTGGTCCATTAGCCCAACAGGTACAAAAGCATTTACGCACACTTGCCATGGCTCATGCGGTCATCGATGTCTCGGTAGGGCAAGACCCAGGTGACGAGGTGGTGTTCTTGCTGGCCGCCAACCCTGGATCTCCAGTCATGCCACTGACCAAGGTGGCTTCCGGTGGAGAACTCGCACGAACGATGTTGGCGTTGCGACTTGTGCTGTCATCGGGCCCGAACACGCTGGTATTTGATGAAGTGGATGCAGGAATTGGCGGCGAGGCTGCTGTTGCGGTTGCTCAAGCACTGGCGCAACTTGGCAAGCGTCATCAAGTTTTGGTGGTTACCCACTTGCCTCAGGTGGCTGCTGCTGGTCATGCACACATTCAAGTTTCCAAGTCGGTTCGCAGTGGCAAGACGTTTGCGCAGGCTGCAACGCTGGACCAGGAAGAACGCATTGCGGAAATCGCCAGAATGCTGTCAGGAGGCGTTGCCGAGGCAACTGCGCTCGAACATGCCCGTGAATTGTTGCGAGACAGTCATAAAACAGCGGGTGCTAGTCAGGTCGCACCAAAGCGTTCTCGGCAGTAGCCGCAAGCAGGTTATGCTTATCTCCCGTCGTGAGGTAAACGGTTCTTCGACAGAACCTAGAGAGCGGACGGAGAGCAAAAATGCCAAAGCACGTGTTCGTGACAGGTGGCGTTGCTAGCTCCCTTGGAAAAGGTTTGACCGCTTCATCACTTGGAA
>CANIHL010000075.1 GCA_947467375.1 Acidimicrobiaceae bacterium
AAGTTTGATGAGCGTCAACAGATGGTGAGTGAGCGCGCGCAAACAAATTCGTGCGCAATTGTGTATGTCAATCAAGTGTGCGGACAAGACGAATTGGTGTTTGATGGTGGAAGCATGGTGTTCGACCACCGCGGCGACATGTTGATGCGTGCTGAACAATTTGTCGAGAGTTTGTCATTCATTGACATCGCGGTAAACGAATCGACAATTGCCAACGCGGTTCCGGTCGTCGAGATTTCAAAAACTTCACGCGCGAGTGGCGCACAGTGCGAAGGAACAATTGCTCCGAGCACATCCGACATGGAACAAGTATTTGGCGCCCTAGTTCTTGGCACTCGCGATTATGTGCGCAAGAACGGATTTACCGACGTGGTCATTGGGCTGTCTGGTGGAATTGACTCCGCAATCGTTGCTGCAATTGCCGTTGAAGCACTTGGTGCACAACACGTACATGGTGTGTCAATGCCGTCGCGCTATTCAAGTGAAGGCTCGCGTACTGACGCCGCAATTCTGGCAAGCAATCTTGGTGTAGACATGCAAACCATTTCCATCGAGCCAGCATTTTCTGCATACCTCGACATGACCGCTGAAAGTTTTGCTGGCAAAGCGGCCGACCTTACAGAAGAAAACTTGCAGAGCAGAGTGCGCGGTACAACGTTGATGGCGTTATCAAACAAGTTTGGCTGGATGGTGTTAACAACGGGCAACAAGAGCGAACTTGCAGTTGGCTACTTCACGTTGTACGGAGACTCAGTTGGTGGATATGCAGTTATTAAAGATCTGCTGAAGACCACGGTGTATGAGTTGTGCCGCTTTGTTAACACGCGCGCAGGTCGCGAAGTTATTCCAGAAGCAGTAATTACCAAGCCGCCATCGGCCGAATTACGTCCAGATCAACGAGATGACCAATCGTTACCTGCATATGAAGTGCTCGATCCAATTTTGGAACTGTATGTAGAGCAAGATCGCACTGCTGCAGAAATTATTGCCCTTGGATTTGATGAAGCATTAGTCCGACGAATTTCGCGCCTTGTAGATACGAATGAATACAAGCGCCGACAGGGCCCACCAGGGGTTCGTGTTTCTTTGAAAGCCTTTGGCAAAGACAGGCGATTGCCAATTACTAACGCGTACCGCGGCTAGCTCTTGGTGTTCACGCGCCGATAATTCGTAATCGTTAGTGCGCCGAGTAAGCCGAATAGTGCGCCCATTAACGCTGGGCCTTTTACGCCGAACGACTCAAATAGATGCGTTGCCACAATGGCCATTACTGCGCGACCAAGTGTTCCTGCACCTAACACCCATCCAAGGCCAGTTCCTGGACTGTTTGGAACGAGTGAAGTTGCCAACGGCAACAGGCTGACAACCGAAAATTCGAAACCGAGGAAGTAGATGAATACTCCGATGAGTCCGATGATCAAGCTTTTTGATCCGAGGCAGAGGAATATTCCTCCAGGAATGACGAGTAGAGCTCCCAAAGCGATGCTTCGCTCTTTTCCCCAGTTATCAGTTTGGCGAGAACTACTCACCGATGCAACAAGTTCAACAAGGCCAAGTGAAAAGCCTGCAACAGCTAGACGAGCAGCACCGAAGTGAAACTCATCTTCAAGCCAAGCACCGAATGTGACAAATAAATTTTGCGCGCTGCACATAATGCAAAACATGGTGAATACCACTAACCATGAATTGCCAGTTACTCGCTGCGGAGTGGTGCTGTGACTTTCATGAAGTACTCGGGTTTCATTAGTCACACGATTGAAAACGACAAACATTGAAACAATGAGACACAAGACAGCAAATGCAAAACCGATTCGCCAGTTGGTGGCTGCGGTGATTAAACCCATGACTGATACACCAACGAGAAGTCCAAGTGCCCATGCAGTTTCAGTAAGGCCAACAATTTTTCCGCGCTGGTTGTACGGAACATGATCGGCAATCCACGCGCCAAGGCCTAAGTCAAAGCTCTGTTTCGTGAGCGCAAGAACTGTTACGCCAACTGCAAAAAATATTGGTGAAGGAGAAACTGCTGCGATGGTGCAACCAACAGCCGAGCCGACAAGACCGAGCACCATGCTGTTTCGATGTGTCAGGCGATCCACGATGCGTCCGGCAAACGGTGAAGCAAAGCCAGATAGTTCGCTAGCAAAAATGGCAAAACCAAGAGTTGAGAGCGAAACATCAAACCCTCGAGCAATGGTGGCGAGGAACAACGGAGCAAAACGATACGCGGCATTGGCCACTAGTCGGGCAATGGTTACCGCTGTGATGTTGCGACGAATTTCTGGATCAAAAGATTCATCAAGCAGTCGATTCAGCATGGTTACAGCGATTCTGTGGTGAGGTCATCGTCGACGAGTGTGACGAGATCTCCAACGCTAATGCGGTTGTTGCGGTGCACATGGAACCAACATCCACCAAGGTTTGGTAAGCGTGGGTTGCTTGCACCAAGCACATGACGAAGTGTGCGAATAACTCCGCTGTGACTAACGATGAGTGCAGTTCCACCTTCGCAACGCTGACCAATATCAATGAATGCCTCTGTCAGTCGTTCGACAATTGCTTCGTCCGACTCAAACCCTTCGGGTTTTGTGCGCGAAGCCAAAAAGCCTGGCCACTGGGCCTCGATTTGCGTGCGAGTTAAACCTTCCCACGGACCAACATGAGTTTCTTGTAGCCGCTCATCGGTTTCTACAGGGCCAACCCCCTGGGCTTCAGAAATGATGTGCGCTGTGCGCAATGCACGAAGCAGTGTGCTCGAAGCGATGTAGTCAAACGTGCCTAATCGTTGTGCGGCTTGTCGTGCCTGCGCAATACCGAGATCACTCAGTTCGATGTCGGCGCGACCTTGCCAGCGCTCTTCGACATTCCATAACGACTGCCCATGACGTACCACAAGCAGACTTGCAATAACGCCGTTAGTAGACACGCCAAGGCAGGGTAGTGGCAAAGGTACGATGAGTTTGTGGCTCAACTGCGATTGTTCGCCTCCGCTCGCGAGGCGGCTGGTTGTGCGCGAGCTGTCGTGCCCGGCAACACGGTTTCAGAGGTCATTTCTGAGGCAGTTGCTCGCTTTGGTGCAGATTTCGAGCGCGTACTTGGCACATGTCGTATCTGGGTAAATGGAGAGGTCGCCGAATCGGGCGCACCAGTCAACGACAATGATGAGGTGGCGATTCTTCCTCCTATCTCTGGCGGCGATCAATGAGTAATTTCTCTGACCTCGATCTTGCAGGAATTCGCGCAGCACGAACTGCGCTGCAAGCGCAAGAAGATGCCGTGTCGTTTGTGCGTCGCATGGCACAAGGTCGTCTCGATATTGCGCGCGATGAACAACGTCGTCGTGCAGAAAATTTGCCAACAAGTAATACTGCAACCGATTTGGCCGGAGTGTTCGGGCAAGAGCACGGTGGTGGGTCAGCGCGACCACCGCGTGAAACAAACATTGCCACCGATCATCCGCTCGTTATTGAACTTGAACAGTTGTGTGAACGAGTTGGCTTTGGGTCAATTCGTACTCTCGATGTTGACGGTCTACAGAGTGCAATCGACGAACTCGGTGCATTTGAAAATGCACGATCGGGCGAGCGCCGATCATTGTTTGATGAAATCGATGCACTGACTGCCGAATTGGTGAAGCGTTACAAAGATGGTGGTGCAAATGTTGATGCACTCCTGAATGACGAAAGCTAATTGTGGCCGCAGACAAACGTTTAGTTGATGTTGGTAATTTCATTCGCCAACAGCGCGAACTTGCACAGCAGTCCATTCGCGATTTGGCAAAGGTTGCTGGAGTTTCGAATCCGTACTTGTCACAAATTGAACGTGGACTGCGTAAGCCTTCTGCCGAAATTTTGCAGCAACTTGCGCGAGCGATGCAGATCTCTGCCGAAACTCTGTACGAACGGGCCGGCATTCTCGACCCCAGCGAAGAACCTCGCTCGGGTGTGGTTGATGCGGTGTCTTCGGATTCCCGTTTAACGACCGAGCAAAAGCAAACGCTGCTGTCGGTCTACCGCAGTTTTGTTGGGGAAAACGCCGAATCAACACCGAGCTGAACTAGGCGAAATATCAGGCCCTGCAGATAGGTTGAATATGTAATGCAACGCGTAGCCGTTCTCTCTATGCATACCTCGCCACTGGCTCAGCCGGGTGTTGGCGATGGTGGTGGCATGAACGTGTACGTGCGCGAACTGGTTTCCTCACTTGCTAGCAGTGGCGTGGAATGCACCACCTATACGCGCAAATGGCGTGATGATCTTCCTGAAGTTATTGAAGTTGAACCAAATCATCGAGTTGTTCATGTGCAAGCGGGCGCAGTTGATTTGCCGAAGGAAGAGTTGCTCAGCGCAGTCGATGAATTCACCGATGGAGTTGCGTGGCATTTGCAACATCGTGGTGGAGCGGACATTGTGCACGCAAACTATTGGCTCTCTGGTCTTGCTGGCCATCGCCTAAAACACGAACTCGATTTGCCTCTTGTGACCACATTCCACACCTTTGCGCGAGTGAAAAGTTTGGGTGGCGATGTGGAGTCGCCAATTCGCGACAAATCTGAACTTGAGATCATCGGTTGTGCGGACGCCATCATGGTCAGTTGCACGGAAGAGCAAGCGCAGTTTCAGTCGTTATATGGAAGTGCCCCTGGAGCGATTGAAGTACTTGCACCGGGCGTAGAGCGCGCATTCTTTTCGCCAGGCGATCGTCGCGGTGCACGTCATGCACTTGGGCTTGGCTCAGGTCCAATGTTGTTGTTCGTCGGCCGAATTCAGCCGTTGAAGGGTCTTGATGTTGCAGTGCGCACGCTTGCTGAACTTGGTCGCAACGATGCGCAACTCATTGTTGTGGGTGGCGCGAGTGGCGTCGAAGGTGCAATTGAACTCGCACGTGTTGAAGCACTCATTCAGGAACTTGGACTTGTTGGTCGCGTGAAGTTTTACGAGCCGCAACCGCACCATTTGCTGTCCACATTTTATCGCGCAGCGGATGTGGTGTTGGTTCCTTCGCGCAGTGAAAGTTTTGGACTTGTTGCACTTGAGGCTGCAGCATGTGGCATTCCAGTTGTTGCCACTGCAGTTGGCGGATTGATGAATCTGATCGAAGACGGCAAGACGGGGTTCCTCGTTCCGGGCCGAGATGTAGTGGGTTTTGCACGCTTCACACGTCGACTGCTTGACGATTCGCTACTCGCAATTTCAATGGGTACGGCGGCTGCGCATCGCGCACAGTCATATTCATGGAAGTCAGCAGCGTTGAAAGCCCGCAGTGTGTACACCGAGTTGCTTGAGCGCGACTTGGTTGCGTGTTCCTAGTGTCCGATTTATTCGACGATGCTGCTCTTGCCCGCATAGAGCGACAAATTGACGAATGGTTGTTGCACGCCAAAGCACATAATGAACTGATTCTTGCGGTTGACCGTTCTACCGATCAGGAAATTCGTTGGTACGTGCGCATGTCTGGCCAGGAAAAGGAGTTCACCACGGTGTGGCTCACGTTGGGTCAGCGCACGCTTCGTTTTGAAACGTACGTGATGCCGGCTCCGGAAGAAAACGCTCAAGTGTTGTATGAGTCTTTGCTTCGTCGCAACGAAAAACTTGTTGGTGCACATTTTTCTATTGGCCAGGAAGATGCGGTATTTCTACGTGGGGAGATTCCGCTCGCAGCATTGAATGAACAAGAGTTAGACCGCCTCATTGGAACCTTGTATTCAACGGTTGAGCAAAGCTTCGGTGCGCTCATTCGCATTGGATTTGCCAGCCGATTTACTGACTAGCCGCACACATCGTTGCGCGTTCGGGTTATTGGCGATCGGAGAAGTCGTCCAATAACTCGAACCACATAAGTCGCTAACCTGACCACATGCAAAAAGAGCCAATCACGTTTGTCGGTGGCGGCAATATGGGCGGCGCAATCATTGAGGGTTTGTTGCGCGCCGGTTGGAAAGCTTCGGATATCTCTGTTGTTGAACTTTCGTTAGAACGTCGCAACGCATTGCAGAAACTGTTCTCAGGTGTTCATACCAGCGAAGCCATTGGCCCGTGCACATCGGCGGTAATCGCAGTGAAACCTGGCGGTGCTGTTGAAACATGTGCGGCACTGAGCAACGCTGGAGCAACACGAATACTTTCCATTGCTGCCGGCGTGAGTGCGTCTGCATTGCAAAATGCTGCTGGTGCACATACTTCGGTTGTGCGTGCAATGCCGAATACCCCTGCGCTCATTGGCGAAGGAATGGCTGGAATTTGTGCGACGGAATCCACTTCAGAAGAAGTGCTGCAGTGGGCCGAGTCAATTCTTGGCGCTGTTGGAAAAGTTGTTCGAGTTCCTGAAAGCCTCATCGATGCAGTTACCGCAATTTCAGGATCTGGGCCTGCTTATATTTTCCTAGTTGCCGAAGCGCTCACCAGTGCAGCGGTTGAGCAGGGTCTGTCCGCCGAAGTTGCCAACACCTTGGTTCGCCAACTGTTTGTTGGATCGGCGCAATTGCTCAGTCAGTCACCTGAAAGTCCTGAACAGTTGCGCGCAAATGTCACTTCACCAAATGGAGTGACGGCTGCAGCGATTGCCACACTTGAAGCCGCAGGCCTGCGCGATGCCATTTCACAGACAGTGAAATCGGCGGTACAACGCAGCCGTGAGATGGGCAAGTAGTCGCTAGGGTATGCCCTAGGTCACGAACTCCGGACGGGGTTACCCCCCAACCGGGAGTC
>CANIHL010000076.1 GCA_947467375.1 Acidimicrobiaceae bacterium
ACCATCATTTTCATCACTCACGACTTCGCGGAAGCACTTCGACTTGGTGACCGTATTGCCATTATGAAAGACGGATCATTCGATCAAGTTGGCACACCCGAAGAAATTGTTTCCAACCCAGCCACGCCGTATGTGCGCGAATTTGTTAACGACGTTCCGCGGGCAAAAGTTCTGAGCGTTCGAACCGTAACGGTTTCGGGAGACGCGCCTGCTGGAGCACGCACGGTGAGCGCAACATCGCGAATTGAAACCGTCATTCCCATGTTGCTCGAGCGAGATGAAGCGATTCAAGTAGTCGACGAGACAGGCGCATCAATTGGAATTGTGAATCGCCACAACGTGGCAAGCATGTTGCAAGCCGAACAACGATGATCAAGCGTTATCGCACAGCAATTATTGCAGTATCTGCGGTGCTCATTGGTTTACAAATTGCTGGCAGCGGCGGATTCCCTAAGTCGTGGAACATTCATCTTTCCGATCCGATCAACACGTGGCAATCATGGATTCGCTCAAATCGCAGTCACCACTGGCTGTTCACTTACCTGCTCAATCCCATTACATCTGTTGTTGAATTCGGACTAGATAAAACCGAGGCATTCATTAGTTGGTTGCCGTGGTTTATTCCGGCCATCATCGTGTTTGCGATTATCGCACGAACGGGCAAATGGGTCGTTGCAGGTTTTGCCGCCTTTGCAGTGATCTATCCAGGAATAGTTGGCGTCTGGCCACAAAGTATCGAGACCATTTCATTGATGGCTGTTTCCGTTGCCATCAGCGTGATCATCGGCGTGCCATTAGGTGTGTGGACCGCATTGAACAAACGCGTCGAATCCTTACTCCGACCAATTCTTGATGCCATGCAAACCGTTCCTGCAACGGTGTACCTCATACCCATCGTGCTGTTGTTTGGTATCGGAAAAGTTCCCGCCGCCATTGCAACAGTTGTGTATGCACTTCCACCAATGGTCCGGCTCACCTCGCTAGGCATTCAACAAGTACCGCATTCGGCAATCGAAGCAGGACAAATGTTTGGTGCAACGAAGCGTCAGATACTTGCTCGCATTCAACTACCGCTCGCTCTTCCATCGATCATTGCGGGAATCAATCAAACCGTGATGATGGCACTCGGCATTGTGGTCATAGCAACGCTTGTTGGCGCAGGCGGACTTGGTCAAGAAATTATGCAAACCGTTCGCCAGCTCTCCCCTGGACGAGGTCTTGTCGTCAGCCTTGCAGTTGTCTCAGTTGCATTTGTTCTCGATCGCGTGAGCCTTGCTTTGGTACGCAAACCAGGCTCCACCCAATTTCAACCTTCACGAAAGCAATGGATTGTATTTACTGGCGCTCTTGTTGCGGCAACCATCATTGGACGATTGCTCGGTTGGCATGAGTTTCCATTCTCGTGGGGAACTTCGTTTGCCGACCCAGTGGACACTGGTGTGATTTGGTTCCGCGACACCTTTTCGTTCATTACACATCCGTTTAACGACTTCATAGTTCGCGATGTACTTGTTCGTTCACAGAAATTGCTGAACAACTCGCTGTCATGGCAATTCATCGTTGTTGCAGCGTCTGCTGTCGTCTATGCAATTGCCGGATGGAAACTTTCGCTCACAACAGCAATCGGCATTGTTCTCATTGGTCTCACCGGAAGATGGCCAGACGCAGTTGACACACTTTCCCAGACTCTTGTTGCTGTATTGATTTCAATTGTGATTGCGCTGCCAATAGGAATTTGGCTTGGGCGACGACCACGAGCCGAAGCGGCGCTTTCTCCAATTTTGGATTCGCTGCAAACCATTCCGCCGCTGATCTATGCAATCCCTTTCGTCATGATCTTCACTGTTGGGCCAGTGCCCGGTGTGATTGCCGCAGTGGTGTACTCGATACCACCAGGTATCCGCCTCACTTCACTTGGGATTCGACAAGTCAATACGGAATCAATTGAAGCCGCCACAACGTTTGGCGCCACAGACCGCCAAGTGTTGTGGGGAGTTCGCATTCCTCTTGCAATGCCGAGCATTATTTTGGCAATCAATCAAATGGTGATGATGGTGCTCGCTATGGCCATCATTGCCGGAATGGTTGGCGGTGGCGGCTTGGGTTATCGGTCCATCGAAGCGCTTACCGGACCGAACAAAGGCCTAGGCGCAGAAGTGGGAATAGCGATTGTGATTATGGCAACCATCTTGGATCGCCTCACTCAGTCAACTGCCAAACGCTTGCAAGCGCCAGCGGCTATTTAGTTTCGGTTACTTAGACGGAAACGCGCCGAGCATTTTTGCTGCGGCCAACGTGTTTTCCAACAAGCAACCAATCGTCATCGGACCAGTTCCACCTGGCATTGGTGTAATTGCACCAGCCACTGCTTGAACCGAATCGAAATCGACGTCGCCAACAATTTTCGCTTCGATGCGCGACACACCAACGTCAATCACCGTTGCACCTGGCTTCACGTGTTCGGCAGTGATTAAACGTGCAATACCGACGCACGACACGATGATGTCAGCTTCGCGGCAATACGCCTTCAAGTCTTCTGGTGAAGTGTGCGAATGCGTACAGGTTGCTGTTGCGTCGCCACCCTTGCGTAGGAACAACAACAACTGCGGAAGTCCTGTAAGTGTTGAGCGTCCGATGACCACAACTCGCTTACCTTTGGTTGGAATTTCGTAGCGCTCAAGAAGACGCATAACGCCAAGCGGAGTACATGGTGCGTGACCAGGAAGACCGCGGAGCAATCGTCCCATGCTTCGCTCAGTCAGACCATCAACGTCTTTTTCTGGCGGCAACAATGCAAGCACTGGTTCAGCATCAAGATGTTTTGGTAATGGCAATTGCACCAAAATTCCGTGAACCGTTGGATCTGCAGCAAGTTTGCGTACTTCTGCTTCAACTTGCTCCTGCGTTGCATCTTCTTCAAGGTGCACGCCAACAGAAATCATTCCTGCTTCTTGAGCCTTCTTGTGTTTGCTAGCCACATAGATATGGCTTGGCTTGTCGCCACCAACCAACACCGTTGCCAAACACACAGCCGGCGAACCAGCAGCTTCGATTTCTTTGCGCAAGCGCGCAACTGTTTCGTCGCGCAAGTTGTTGCCATCCATCAAGATGGCGCCACCAGGCGTGCGCTTGTATTCAGTGCTCATGAAAGACCGACGATTTCGCCATTCTCATCAAAGTCGATGATTGCTGCGGCTGGCTTTGTGCCAAGTCCAGGCAGTGTGCGCATGTCACCACAGATTGGATACACAAACCCTGCTCCAACCGATGCACGAACTTCGCGCACGTTCAGCGTGTGGCCCTTCGGTGCTCCCTTCAATGAAGCATCACCCGAGATAGACAAGTGGGTCTTTGCAATGCACACCGGCAAGTGGCCAAAGCCGTTGTCGGTGTAGTTCTTCAACTGCTTGGTAGCAAGCGCCGAATATGTAACGTTTGCTGCGCCGTAGATGGTCTTGGCAACAATCTCAATCTTTTCCTTGAGTGATGCATCGTCGGCGTACAGCATGTGGAAGTTGTTCTTTTCGTTACATGCTTCTTCAACTGCTCGTGCCAATTCAACTGCGCCAGCGCCACCGTCTGCGAAGTGCGTGCACAATGCAACGCGTGCACCTGCCGATTCGGCAATCTTGCGAATCGCATCATGCTCTGATGCGTGATCGGTTGGGAATGAGTTGATTGCAACAACTGGAACAACGCCGTGAGCCTTCACGTTTTCAATTTGTGCGCGTAAGTTTTCGCCACCGGCTTCAACGTCTGCTGGGTTTTCTGCAAGCAAGTCTGGAGGCAATGCTTTTCCTGCAACAATTTTGTACTTACCGGAGTGAGCCTTCAATGCGCGCACTGTTGTTACCAACACTGCAGCATCTGGAGTCATGCCCGAGTAGCGGCACTTAATGTTGAAGAAGCGCTCTGCACCCATGTCGGCGCCGAATCCTGCTTCGGTGATGAGGTAGTCACCGCAGTGAATGCCGATCATGTCGCCAATGATGGATGAGTTGCCGTGTGCGATGTTTCCGAATGGACCAGCGTGCACGATTACCGGAGTGTTCTCCAGTGTCTGCAATAGGTTCGGCTTAATTGCATCGCGCATGATGACGGCCATTGAGCCAGCACCACTCAGTTGTTCTGCCGTTACTGGCTGACCCTTGGTGTTGTAACCAACGACAATGCGCGAAAAACGATTGCGCATGTCTTCAAGCGATGTTGACAAGGCAAGAATTGCCATCACTTCTGAAGCTGCAGTGATGTCGAATCCGGTTTGGCGAACGACGCCATCTTCTTTAGTTCCAAGACCAACAATGATGTTGCGCAATGAGCGATCGTTTACGTCAATTACTCGGCGCCATGTGATGTTGTCCATGTCGAGATCAAGTTCGTTGCCCTGATGCAAATGGTTGTCCACCATTGCGGACAACAAGTTGTGAGCAGCAGTTACTGCGTGGAAGTCGCCCGTGAGGTGCAAGTTCAGCAATTCCATTGGAATGACTTGGCTGTAGCCACCACCTGCAGCGCCACCCTTAATTCCAAAGGTTGGTCCCATTGATGGCTGACGGAGACTGATGATTGCGTTTTTGCCAATGTGCTTAAACGCTTGTCCAAGACCAACTGTTGTTGTGGTCTTACCTTCGCCGAGTGGCGTTGGGGTGATTGCAGTAACCACGACATACTTCGCCTTCGGACGTGACTTCAATTCATCGATTGCATCAAGACTGATTTTCGCAAGGCTCTTGCCGTACGGCTCAAGTAGGTGTTCGCCAATTCCCATCTGGGCAGCGATGTCCTTCAACGGCAGTGGTTTACCCTGGCGAGCAATTTCAAGATCTGATGGAAACGACATATTGGAGACTCCCCGTTCAATGGCCACCGCGTGGCGATTTGGTCGCACCACTATATAGGAGTCAGAGCGCCTGATATATGACACGCCCCATATGGATTTGCGGGCTGATATAGGTTTGGTCCGTGACCGAGAGTTTGCCCATCATCGACATTGCCCCATTGCGCAATTCGACGACGGAGCCCAACTACATCAAGGCTTCGAGCGAACTCTTTTCAGCACTGTCGGAAATTGGTTTTGCGATTGTGGTTGGTCATGGCGTCGACCCAGAGATCACAGCAAACATGCGTGCGGCCGTGAAAGCAGTATTTGATGCACCGCGTGAAACCCTGCTGCGCAACATGGTGGTGAAAGGCAATTACCGCGGCTTTGTGCCACTGGGTTACTTCACTCCAAATTCGGGAGCCGGCAAAGCCGATCAATACGAAGCATGGAAGCTGCACAACGAAACAGACGCGAACGATCCCATTCGCAAGCAATGTGATTTGTATGGTCCAAACATATGGCCAGCAATTGATGCAGACGTTCGCACTCCGATTATGAATTACTGGCATGCCCTCGATGCTGTGAGCGAAACACTCATTGTCGCTCTATGCCAACAGCTCGGCGTCGATCCTTCTGTGTTGTTGTCGTGCATGAGCATGCCGCTTACCAACATGACCCTGTTGAACTATCCACCTGTTGAACCACAAGCAGACACCTGGGGAATTCACCCACACAAAGATTTCAACTTGCTTACCCTTCTCGCTCATGATCCAATTGGTGGATTAGAAGTGCGCAAGCGAAACGACGAGTGGATAAATGCCGAGTGTCCCGCAGATGGGATGGTGCTCAACGTAGGCGACATGCTGGAATTGTGGAGCGGAGGCCGACTGCTCTCTACCCCACACCGCGTGTTCAACAAGTCGGGGAAACCACGGCAATCATTCCCCTACTTTTCCAAACCGCGATGGGATGTCGTTGTTCAACCGTTAGTCAAACCACTCGATGGTTTTGATCGCGTGCCACTGCACGTAGGAACATCGGCTGCTGACATTTGGTATTCAAACTGGCCAGATACTTCGAGCACAGACCCTGCACAGGTACTCGGAAAATTTGACTAACTATTTTGGAAGCGGCGAACTCAGTCGCTTGCGCACTGCCTGATTCATTTCATCGTCAAAACCGCGTACGTGCTTTTCGCATAACTCTGCTGCCGTGTCACCATCGCCTATTGCTAGACGCTCAAACATCTCTCCGTGTTCTTGCACAGCATGCTTCATGTCGGCCACATCGGCGATGTACAAGTGCCACAAGCGGTCACTTTGTGCGTACATCATGTCGAGCGTTGCGGTAAGGAAACGATTGCCCGCTGCGTCCCACACAATTTCGTGACAACGGCGATCGACCTTCATCAAGTCGTCATTAGTTGCTCCAGGAACTTCTGCGCGTGCAAGCACACGTGCCATTTCGTCCCAATGTTCTTTCTTTCCACGTTTTGCCGCAAGTCGCATGGCGTATGGCTCGAGCAATGCGCGGGTCTCGTACAACATGCTCAGTTCCATGACGTCAATTCCCGACACCAGCATTCCGCGGCGAGGAATGACCGTGACGAATTGGTCACGAGCTAACCGCTGGAGCGCCTCGCGAATTGGGGTTCGGCCGATGCCAAGCTGGCTCTGCAGTGTTTCTTCCTTGATGACGTCGCCGGGGGCCAGTTCGAGGCGGACGATCTTGTTCCGAATCTCGAGGTAGGCCTGCTCGCTCAGCGAAGTACTCACGCGCGACATCATATCCCGATTTTTACGTGATGATATTGCGCTGATATACTACCAAAATTCAATTGTGGCCTC
>CANIHL010000077.1 GCA_947467375.1 Acidimicrobiaceae bacterium
CCACCCTTGCCCGGCTTCACGTGCTGGAATTCCACCACCGTGTACAAGGTGCCGTCCAGATTGAGGGTGATTCCGTTCTTTAGATCGTTTGTCGAGATTGCAGGCACAGGCTGTCCTTCGGGGTGTGAGTAAGTGTTGTACTTCCGGCCGCGCGTACGAGGAGCAAGTCCTCAATTCGCACGCCACCGAGACCTACACGATAGACGCCAGGCTCCACAGTCACCACCTCACCTTCGCGTAATGGCTCAATCGACTGCGCGCGAAGCCATGGTGACTCATGAATTTGCAGACCCACGCCATGACCCGTTCCATGAACAAATTCGGGACCAAACCCGGCTTCAGTAATCCATTCTCGACAGATGCGATCAATCTCACTGGGCAATACACCTGCTCTCACCGCTGCGACACCTCGTGATTGCGATTCAGAAACAACATCAAACATGGTCTGCAAAACGGGATCAACGCTCCCCAGCAAGTACGTACGAGTCATGTCCGAGTGATACCCGTCCACTAACCCACCGACATCAATCACCACCGAGTCACCTTCGCGCAGGAGCTGATCTGTTGGACGATGGTGTGGTTTGGCTGCGTTGTGTCCAGTGGCAACAATTGTTTCGTAACTTGGTCCATCTGCTCCGTGGCGACGCATGCGATATTCCAACTCATCGCGAACATCGCGTTCTGTGATGGGCTCGCTCATCGAACGCACCAGTACATCGCGAACGTCAGCCAACGCCTTGTCGGCAGCTTCTGCAGCAAATGCAATGCGTTCAACTTCAGCTTCGCTCTTGGATCGACGCAGTTCCTCCACGACGCCAGTTACCGGAAGCAATGCTTTGCCCAAAGCCGCAACGTAGCGAGCATGAGCATCGACGGACAGATCCGAGGCCTCGCAAACACAGAGCGAATTGTCTATGAGCAGTTCAGATACAGCCTCCAACGTCGCAGCTGCAGTTCGCGCTTCAACAATGCGCACATCTGCCCCCGAATCGCGAACCTGAGCAGTTGCTTGCTCCGTGTATCTGCCATCAGTGACAAGTACCGAATCATCTTTGCGACAAATCAATACGCCAGCAGAACCCGTGAACCCAGAAAGGTAGCGAATATTTTCGCTCGACGAGACAACCATTGCAGATGCTGAATGCATGTCGCCAATGATTTGAGCAATTGCATTCAAGCGACCTTCAACTCGAAGTGGAAGAAAAACCGGACGCGGCATAGTTGCGCCTGCCGATTACTTGTCTTGCAGTAAACGTGCAACTGCCTGAATGGCGAGTACATACCCAAAACCGCCGAACCCAGCGATGGTGCCTGATGCAACCGGCGCAATCACACTCTCGTGGCGCCACGATTCGCGAGTGCTCGGATTAGAAATATGAACTTCTATTACCGGACCACTAAACGCTGCAAGGGCATCGTGAATGCTCCACGCGTAATGAGTGAATGCACCAGGGTTGATAACGATTGCATCGTGTGTTGTTCGCGCGGCATGAATCGCATTCACCAGTTCTGACGAACTGTTGCTTTGCACGCTGTTGACTGCAAGCCCTGCATCGGTTGCTGCTTGCGTTGCTGACGCAACGTGGTCGGCCAATGTTGTGGTTCCGTAGATTTCAGGCTCACGCTCACCGAGCAAATTGAGGTTTGGGCCATTGAGGAGCAACACGCGTTTCGCGGACTTAGCCATGGTTCTAGCGTACTTCCATACGGTTGAGCGCCGAGCGAACTGCATCTACACTCACGGGTGTTACTGGCTCGACCCCATTGCTGCCATCGAGCACGAATGTCAAACCACTGAGCGCTTTCTTGTCGCTATGCATGAGCGCTATGAGTTCATCGTGAGACAGACCCTTTGGAAGCGCACACGACAATCCGTATTCACCTTCCACTACTTGACGGTGCTGCACCACGCGTTGGTCGTCAATTCGTCCAAGTTCACGTGCAAGCAGTGCTGCATAGACCAATCCGATTGCTACAGCCTCGCCATGGGCAACCGAAAAATCGGTGGCAATTTCTATTGCATGTGCAAGCGTGTGTCCGTAGTTCAACAGCATTCGACGGCCGCCTTCGCGCTCATCTGAACCAACGATGTCTGCCTTAATTTGCACGCATCGCGCAATTCGCGAAGTGAGATCGAGACTCAACAGGTCATCGCCTGTGAGGAAGTGGTACTTGGCCATTTCGCCGTTACCGCATCGTGTTTCGCGCGGGCTCAGGCTGGCAAGAGCTTCTGTATCGCACAAAACTCCACGTGGTTGCCAAAACGCTCCGACCAGGTTTTTGCCTTCGGCAAGATTCACTCCGGTCTTGCCACCAATCGCAGCATCAACCATTCCAACAAGAGTGGTGGACACGTGAACAACGGCGATACCACGATGCCAAACCGAAGCGGCAAAGCCAGCGATGTCGGTCACCATTCCGCCACCGACTCCAACGATTACGTCGTTGCGTGTGAGGCCGAATTGCGCGCATTCACGCATGATCATCTCGATGGTTGCAAGAGACTTGAACTCTTCTCCAGGACCTATGTTGATGGTGCGCGTAGATATTCCCGCAGCAATCAAACTTTCTTCAACCGAAAACGGGATGTTCGCTTGAGTAACGATGATGGCTCGCTTCGCTGTGGCTGGCACCATGCTCGCAATTTGCGAACGAACCCCAGGCCCAACCACCACGTTGTACGACCGATCACCCAATTCAACTCGTACAACCTGTTGACTACTCATGGTCGGCTCCTGCACGAACAGCATCCAGCACCGCCGAACACACTTTGGTCACTGGCTTTCCACGCGTGTCAATGCGAACGGTAGCAATCTCGTCGTACCAAGCCGAGCGCTGGCTACTGAGCGACTGTAGCGTTGCAGCTGCATCTCCATCGAGCAATGGCCGCGCTGCGCCAGACTTCGTGCGCACCACCAAATCTTCTACCGATGCATCAAGCCACACCACATGCGATGCTTGCGCAGATATGAGTGTGCGGTTTTCACTCGAAATGACGGCGCCACCACCCGTTGCAAGCACAACTGGACCTTGCGTTTCTGCGAGCACTGAACGCAAAGCTTCGCTTTCATAGTTGCGAAATATCGCTTCCCCATCTTGAGCAAATATTTCTCGCACCGACTTGCCAGCAGCACTAGAGACCACGTCATCAGAATCGACGAATGCATACCCGAGTTCTTGTGCAATTCGTTTTCCGACGGTGGTTTTACCCGATCCCATTAAGCCAACCAAAACGATTGCGTGGCGTGCATTCACTGGATTGATGCAGCGTATGACGCCGCATTGCGAACGAACTCTTCTACCGAGTCTCCACCAAATTTGCGCTGCGCCTCATCGGCCAACACCAGTGCAACCATGGTTTCGGCAACAACTCCCATTGCAGGAACTGCAGTGACGTCTGTGCGTTCTTTGAAACTGACCGTTTCTTCTTTGGTCACGGTGTCAATCGTTTTCAATGTTGGTCGATTTAATGTTGCAAGTGGCTTCATTGCAGCGCGCACCACCATGAGTTCGCCTGTCGTCATGCCGCCTTCGGTTCCGCCAGCAAGAGTGGTCTCGCGTCGATACGACTTGGTTGCTTCGTCCCACGAAATTGCATCGTGCGCCAAACTTCCGCGACGACCAGCCACTTCGAAACCGTCTCCAATTTCAACACCTTTGACTGCTTGAATGCTCATGATTGCCTGCGCGAGCAATCCATCAATTTTGCGATCCCAATGCACGTAGCTACCAAGTCCTACTGGCAAGCCATAAGCGAGCACTTCAACGATTCCACCGAGACTGTCGCCATCTTTTGCAGCAGCTTCAATTTCGGTAATCATGGCCTGCTCGGCTTCTTTGTTGAATGCGCGTACTGGCGAATCATCAACAACCGACAAATCCTGAATCGTTGGGCGAATGTTTGACTCCGACTTAGCCGAGCCCATCTGGGTTACGTGCGACAAAATATCAACGCCAATTTCCTTCAGCAACAACTTGGCCAGCGCACCAGCAACTACACGTGCAGCCGTCTCGCGTGCACTCGCCCGTTCCAACACGTCGCGAGCATCGGTGAACCCGTATTTCTGCATGCCCGTCAAATCGGCATGGCCGGGTCGTGGCTGAGTGAGTGGCTTCTTCGTTGCTCCAGGAGCCGGCGACATTTCCTCATGCCACACATCGCTGCGGAACCACTCTGAGTTTTTAATTTCAATTGCAACTGGCGAGCCCAATGTGCGGCCATGGCGAATTCCGCCGATGAGCACAATTTCGTCCTGTTCGAAACGCTGGCGCGGACCACGCCCATAGCCCAAGCGACGGCGACCAAGTTCAGCTTGAATATCTTCGGCGGTCACCTTCATGCCCGCAGGAAGGCCCTCAACAATGACGACCAAGGCTTGGCCATGGCTTTCTCCTGCAGTGAGATAACGCAACATGCCCTACAGGCTACCCGTATGCCCCCTCAGGAATCGGGACAATTACGCGTTGCGTTGTGCAAGTTCGCGCAGTGCTGCGTCTCGCATTACTTGTGGGTCTGGAGTCACGCCACACCACAGTTCTTCTTGAAGCACTGCTTGGCAAATCAGCATCCACAAACCATCAACAGTCTGAGCACCTACCGAACGTGCCTGAGCAATGAACGACGTTTCCAACGGGTGATACACCGCATCGAGTGCGATCAGTGAACTGTGAAGAAAGGATGAACTTACCGGTGATTCAGATGTACCCATGCCAACTGACGTGGTGTTGATGAGCAGTGTCGCATCGGCAATGTCACTTTCTGAACCGACACGTGCAACATCTGCGCACTCGCTTGCCTCTACTGCTCGCGACTGTGTGCGATTGACAATGGCAATGTCCGCAGCACCACGCAACCCGAGTGCGGCAACCACTGCTCGCGCGGTTCCACCTGCCCCAAGCACTACTGCCCGACTTCCTGCAATTGTTGCTCCACCACGAACGAGCGCGTCACAGCAACCATCACCGTCAGTGTTTGCACCACGCAACGTGCCTGCGTCATCAAAAATAATGGTGTTTACAGACCCAGAGCGTTGTGCAATCTCGTCTCGATGTTGCACCAATGCGAATGCGGCATCTTTGTGCGGCATGGTGATACTGAGTCCGAGCATTCCTGATTCTCGTGCAGCCAATACTTCTTCTTCGAAGTACTCCGCATCAACATCAATTGCGACGTAGCGCCACGGTTTTGACATTTGCGTGAACGCGGCATTATGAATTGCTGGTGAAAGGCTTTGCGATACCGGCGAGCCAATAACCGCTGCAATGGTTTTTAGTTTCACGGCAGCAGGCCAGCTTGACGCGCTGCTGCAACGTTTGCTTCATGTTGTGCGAGCGTGACAGCGAAAGCATGTCCGCCTTCTTTATCTGACAACACGTAATACAGATAGCGACAAGGCTTTGGCACATTTGCACACAGCGGGTCGGTACCAGCAGGGTTCGGCGCAGGGTTCAATGCAGCAATAATCGACGCGCGACCTGGGTTGGCAATTGGAGTTGGTGGCAATCCTTTATTGATGTAGGAGTTGTACGGAGTGTCTGTTGCCTTCAGCGTTGCGAAGTCTGCATCTGCAGGAGCGTTGTACAACAACGTTGCATCAATTTGTAGTGGCATCTTTATTTCAAGGCGGTTGTAGATAACTCGCGCGATTTTGGCGCGATCGGCGTCAACTTTTGCTTCACGCTCAATCATCGACGCAACGATTAATACCTTGTACGGAGTAAGCCCAACTTTTGCTTGCGCATCATCGATGCCTTCTTGCGAAGCAACTCTGACCATTTGCTTAGCAAGCTGTTGCACAACCTGCTGTTCATTTTGATCACCCGATATTTGATAGGTGTCGGGAAAAAGCAGCCCTTCAAGCGAAAGCTGGCCATCTGGGCGATACGGAGTTTCGATTGCAGGGTCATTGGCCATGGCCACGAATTGCTCGGCGTTTAAGCGCAACGTTTTCTCGGCAAGTCGCGTTCCCATTTGTGAAATGGTGTAGCCCTCAGGAAACGTCACCTTCTGATATGTAGCCGATGGTGGTGTCTTGAGAACAGCCATGATGTTGCCCATATGGTCTTTTGGCGCAATGGTGTAATAACCAGGAATCAATTCGATTCCGCCTTTACGCGAGACATACCACGAGAACACGCTGGCACTCGACACAAAACCATCATCTGCAAGTCGCCTACTTACCGACGAGATGGTGTCTCCTTCCACAACAGTGAACGATTGTGGGTCGCCTTTGCCCGATGGATTGACTTGGTGCACGTACCACATGCCAATGGCACCCATAAATAGGGTGACCACAGCAACTGCTGCCGCAACAATTTGGAACGGCCGCGATAGGCCCCGAAAATCATTCGGCATTACATCAGCTTCTAATTGTTCTGAGCGGCGCAGTGCTTCCGGGCTATCCCACGGGTCGTCGTACCAGTTTTCGGCGGGTTGTTCTTCGGTCTTGCGAATCTTGATGAGTGGATCAA
>CANIHL010000078.1 GCA_947467375.1 Acidimicrobiaceae bacterium
CGTAATCAGATCATCGTCATCACTCCGTTCACTCTTGCAGGAGCAATGGCACCAATCACACTTGCTGGCGCACTTTCACTGCAAAACGCTGAGGCGCTAGCTGGAATGGTGTTCACACAACTCGTTCGCCCTGGCGCTCCAGTGATGTACGGCGGATTCACCTCAAACGTTGACATGCAGTCAGGCGCTCCAGCATTTGGAACCCCCGAATACATGCGCACTGCAATGGCTGGCGGACAGCTCGCACGCCGATACAAAGTTCCATTCCGCTCCAGCAACGTGTGTGCAGCAAATGCACTCGATGCCCAAGCCGCGTACGAAAGCGTGTTCTCCTTGTGGGGAGCAATCCAAGGGGGCGTCAACTTCTTGATGCACGGCGCAGGCTGGATGGAAGGCGGACTACACGCCTCGCTCGAGAAGTTTGTTCTCGATGCCGACCTGCTCGCCATGGTTGCCGACTACTTAGAGCCAATCGTTGTTGACGAATCCACGTTGGCATTCGAAGCGATCCAAGAAGTTGGCCCAGCTGGTCACTTCTTCGGCACGCAACACACCCAAGATCGCTTCCGCGATGCGTTCTATAAGCCATTGATTTCCGATTGGCGCAACTACGAGTCGTGGGAAGAAGCCGGCAAACCAACAGCCGATCAAAAGGCAAAGCAACTTGCCCAGGCGTACGTCGAAGAATATGTTGCACCGGAAATTGATTCTGCGATTCAACAAGAACTCACAGAATTCAAGCAACGTCGCGTCGCCGAGGGTGGCGTGGCAACCGATTTTTAATTAACAGATTTACGTTAAGTACGGAAGGACATCAATCATGAAATCATCAGCACGCGCAGTAGTAGTCGGCGGTGGAGTTGTTGGAGCATCAGTGCTCTACCACCTCACCAAGGCTGGTTGGACCGATGTTGTGCTCGTAGAGCGCAAAGAACTCACCGCAGGATCCACCTGGCACGCAGCCGGCGGTATGCACACGTTGAATGGCGACCCAAACGTTGCACGCTTGCAGCAGTACACGGTCAACCTGTACAAAGAAATCGAAGCCGAGTCTGGCCAGAACTGCGGCATTCACTTGCCAGGCGGTCTGCAACTTGCTGACACGCCAGAACGTTTGGACTGGTTGAAGATGGCGATGGCACGTGGTCGTTACTTGGGCATGAAGATGGAAATGCTGTCCATGAAGGAAGCAAAAGAACTGAACCCATTGCTTGAAGAGAAGTACTTCGTTGGTGCGTTGTACGACGAAGACGAAGGTTCAGTCGACCCGTACGGCGTTACTCACGCTTACGCAATTTGTGCGCGTAACCGCGGCGCAGAGGTGTACACCAACACCATGGTGAACGACATCAAGCAACGCCAAGACGGCACATGGACCGTGTACACCGACAAGGGTGAGATCCACACCGAGCATGTTGTGAACGCCGGTGGTTTGTGGGCGCGCGAAGTAGGTCGCATGGTTGGACTCGAATTGCCAGTGTTGGCAATGGAACACCATTACCTGATGACCGAACCAATGGATGAAGTCATTGAGTACAACAAGACCTTCGGCAAAGAGTTGCCACACATGATTGACTTCGCCGGCGAAATTTATGCCCGTCAAGAAGGTCAGAGCATCTTGCTTGGAACCTACGAACAAGAAAACCGCCCGTGGGCAGCAAAAGACACACCTTGGGACTTCGTGTTCCAATTGTTGCCACACGATCTTGAACGCATCGCTCCAGAACTTGAGCGCGGATTCGCTCACTTCCCTGCCGTTGGTCGCGCAGGAATTAAGAAGTTCGTCAACGGCCCATTCACCTTCAGCCCAGACGGCAACCCACTTGTTGGCCCAATCAAGGGCATGCCAGGAATGTGGTCAGCTTGTGCCGTTATGGCCGGTTTGTCACAAGGCGGCGGCGTTGGATTGTCGCTTGCTAACTGGATGGTGCACGGCGACCCAGGTGCAGACATTTGGGGCATGGACGTTGCTCGATACGGCGATTACGCAACGCTTGCCTACACCAACAGCAAGGTGCGCGAAAACTATTCACGTCGTTTCCGCATCACCTTCCCGAACGAAGAGCTTCCAGCAGCACGTCCGTTGCTCACCACTCCTATCTATGACCGCCTCATCGATCACAACGCAGTCATGGGAGTGGGCTTTGGCCTTGAGCACCCATTGTGGTTCCAGGACAAGGGCAAAGAACCAAAGGAAGATGTCACGTTCTACCGTTCGAACGCATTTAACAACGTTGCCGAAGAATCAAAGGCCGTACGCGAACGCGTTGGCTTCTCTGAAGCTTCAAACTTTGCCAAATACAAAGTCAGTGGCGCAGGATCAGCAGCATGGCTCACCAGCCTGTTCACTAACTCATTGCCAAAGATTGGTCGCACCGTACTTACTGCGATGCTGAACCCAGAAGGCAAGATCGTTGGCGAATTCTCGGTCTCACGAATTGGCGAAGAAGAATTCTTCTTGTTTGGTTCGCAAGCCGCAGAAGTACATCACCCACGTTGGTTCATTGCTCACCTGCCAAAGGACAGCGCAATCCGTTTCGAGAACTTGTCATTGTCGATGGTTGGTCTCACCGTTGCAGGCCCGCGTTCACGTGACCTCTTGCAGAAGCTCACCGACACATCACTTGCAACCAAGGACTTCCCGTTCATGGCATTCCGCAAGGTCAACATTGGCATGGCGCCAATTTGGTTGTCGCGCATGACCTACACCGGAGACTTGGGATACGAAATGTGGATTGCGCCGGAATATCAGCGCTACCTGTTCGACCTCATCATGGAAGCAGGCAAGGAATACGACATGCGTTTGTTCGGATTCCGCGCACTCATCACTATGCGCCTCGAAAAGAACTTCGGCACGTGGTACCGCGAGTACCGCCCTATCTACACGCCACTAGAAGCAGGCATGGATCGTGCAATGAAATTCGATCATGAGTTCATTGGTCGCGCTGCAGTTGAAGCCGAAATGAACAATGGTGGACCAAAGCGCAAGCTCGTGATGTTCAAGGTTGACGTTGACCCTGAGCGTCCAGCAGACGTCATTGGCGACGAGCCGGTATGGCACAACGGCAATGTTGTTGGTTGGGTCACATCTGGTGGTTATGCCCACTACTCCGGAGTGTCACTTGCCCTTGGTTACATCCCTACCGAACTTGCAGCAGAAGGAACCACTGGTTTTGAAATTGAAATCATTGGCAAACTTCGCCCGGCAACGTTGCAACTTGAGCCTGTCTTGGATCCAAGCGGCTCGCGCATGCGCGCATAGAACGGACGCACAACATGTCCACGATTACGCGAATCGAGATCACGCACCATCAGTTGCCGCTTGATCCACCGTTTCCAGCATCGTGGGACACTCGTCCACGTACCCAATTCCCTGCCACCATCGTTCGAGTATTCGACGATGCTGGCAACTGCGGTATTGGCTCTGGCGATTCCATGTACGGCTTCTCCGACTATCAGCGCTACTTCATTGGTGAAGACCCACTGAATATCGAGCGCCATGCGGCGGTGCTGTCCAACATTGAATTTCATGCGGGCAGGCCATGGCCACTCGACTTGGCACTGTGGGATTTGATCGGCAAGATCAAGGACGAGCCCGTGTGGAACATGATTGGCGGATTCAGCAACAAGATTCGCGCGTATGCGTCCTCTGGCGTGCATCGCAACATTCCCGACATGGTCAAAGTTGCACGCCAGGCTCGCGAGCTTGGATTCCCTGCTCTGAAGATTCGCTTTGGTCGACCAAATCTTGAAGACGACCTCGCTGTCATAAAAGCAATTCGCGATGACATGGGCGACAGCATTGAACTCATGGTGGATTGCAACCAGGGTTGGCGCATGCCGTGGGACACGGCAACACCGTGGAGTATCGATCACGCAACAGCAGTTGCACTCGTTCTTGAAAGCCATGGCGTGTATTGGATGGAAGAGCCATTGCATCGCGGAGACTACGAAGGCATGGCGGAACTGCGCAAGCGTGTGAAGATTCGTATCGCTGGTGGCGAACTCACTCGCGAACCATACGAATTCCGCGAATTATTGCAGCGCGGCTGTTTCGATGTATTCCAACCAGATGCCGTGTGCACACAAGGCATCACTGGTCTAGCCAAGTTTGCAAAAGAAGTCGCCGCCGCAGGAAAGATCTTCACTCCGCATACGTGGGGTAACGGCATTGGCGTCATGGCCAACCTGCACCTCACCGCAGGCACCGTTGGCGCACCGTTTATTGAATTCCCATTTGATCCACCAGAGTGGTCGACAGCGCGACGCGACTACATCATGACCGAGACCATCGAAGCCGATGCCGAGGGTTGGATTCATCTGTCAGACAAACCAGGTCTCGGTTTCACGCTTGACGAAGACGTTTTGCGTAGCACTGCAAGCGCACAAGCAACGTTTAGCTAGTTACATCTCAATTCGGTGTTCGTGGGTGTACACGTTGGCTTTGCCATCGCGCAAAAACCCAACGAGCGTAATTCCCAAAGCGTCCGCAGTTTCTACCGCCAAACTTGATGGAGCGCCAACTGCTGCAATAAAAGCGATACGCGCCATCACTGCTTTCTGAATAATCTCAAACGACAAGCGACCGCTACAAAACAATCCATGCTTTGTGAGCGGAACTGTTTTTGCCATCACGCTTGCACCAATTACTTTGTCCACTGCATTGTGGCGACCAATGTCTTCGCGAACGAGTGAAATATTTCCGTTGGCATCAAACAACGCTGCCGCATGCAGACCACCCGTGCGGTCAAACGTTGGTTGAGATTTGCGCACAGATTCCGAGATACGCATCAGCGTTTCTGCGGTGACAACAGGGCCACTTTCGCGATCGACTGGTGTAGTGGCCTGCAACAACTGATCAATGGACTCGGTGCCGCAAATGCCACAACTTGATGACGTCACCATTGCTCGTCGAGCCAACGCCATGTCAAACCCACGCGACAGAGCAACCGTGACGATGTTGTACTTCTGCTCTTGCCCTTCAACGAGTTCGCAATACTTCACGGTGCGCACATCGTCTGATTGCAGCACCATTCCCTCGGTGAACAAGAAGCCAACGGCTAGCTCGAAGTCATTTCCAGGCGTACGCATGGTGACTGAAATCTGCTGCGGTTCCTGACCTGGTCCCTCTGCCCGAATTTCCATCGGCTCTTCAGTTACAACAAAGTCGGGTTTACTGCTTCCTCGCCCGTCTTTCGTAACAGTGACTACTTTCCAGTCCGAGGCTTTGCGCCGCGCGGTGCCTGGAGTGTTACTCATAACTACAGGCTAGTTGTCATCCATAAACGCGCGCAGGTTGGCGCTGTTATGTGGATGGCGCAGTCGCGCAAGGGTTTTCTGCTCAATCTGGCGAACGCGCTCGCGCGTGACCTTTTGAATCTTGGCAACTTCTTCCAGTGTGTGCACCTGGCCGATGTATTTGCCAATGCCAAAACGCATGGCAACAATTTCCTGATCGCGTGGCGGCAAGTCGCTGAGCGTGCGCTCTACTGCTTCGCTGAGCAATGCCTTCTCCGTAATTTCCTGTGGGTCATTATTTTCGTTTGTGCTGGCAATGGTGTCACCCACGGTTAAATCATCTGTGTCGCTTCCCACTGGTGCATCCAGGCTTGTTGTGGTGAGTGCAATTTGCATCACCTCAAGCAACTTGTCGACCGTAAGGCCGCAGCGAACTGCAACTTCTTCTGGCAGTGGGTCACGCTCAAGCTCGGCAGCCAGTTCGCGCTCCACTCGATGCACGCGATTGACGACTTCCATCATGTGTCCAGGAATACGAATATTGCGACCCTGGTCGGCCATTGCACGAGTCATTGCCTGACGGATCCACCACGTTGCATACGTCGAAAATTTGAAACCTTTTTCAAAGTC
>CANIHL010000079.1 GCA_947467375.1 Acidimicrobiaceae bacterium
GGCGGAGGGCTTCAATGATCTGATCTGTTGTGGGGGTTGACATGGGGCTCCAATAATTTCCACTATGGCCATAGGTACAATACCTGTGTGTCGAGCAAGTCTGCCAACCTCACCTCGGGGTCCTTCACCGCGCAGGTGTCTGCAATTACCTCGTCATTCGGAGACCCAACGCGTCGTGCGGTGTATCTGTTCGCTCGTGAAAGCGAGTCAGGCGTCACTGCTGCTCAAGTGGCCGAAAAATTTGATGTCCACCCAAACGTCGCACGACACCACCTCGACAAATTGTCTGCAGGCGGATACCTGGAAGTTGCCGTTGACCGCCATGAACGCGGAGGCGCAGGCCGGCCATCAAAGTTGTACCGCGCAGCTGCCGACACCACTCTTTCGTTTCCTGTTCGTAGCGATGACTTAGTGCTGTCGCTGCTGGGAAAAACTCTGGCATTGCTTCCCCCGGACAAAGCAGAAGCAATGGCCGAAGAAGTTGGTCAGCAATACGGTCTGGCAATGGCAGCCGGCATGCAAGGCGACGACATTGCTGCTGGTCACAAATCGTTACGTGCCGCAATGCAAGCAGTTGCCGACGCACTCACCGCTCATGGTTTTGCAGCACACACCGACCAACGCAACAATCAACTTCGCATTGTGAACAACCACTGCCCGTTCGGCGATGTTGCAATTGAGCACCCGGTTATTTGTGCAGTGGATCGTGGAATGGTGAAAGGAATGCTCACCGCAATTTACGGTGATACTTCTCCTTTAACTTCAGCGTCGTTGCCACAAGGCGACACGTTTTGCGCCACCACTATTTAGTAGTGGTCTAGTCGCCCCAAAAGCGCTGCTCTAAAAACGGATCGCCGTACATGTGATAGCCGTTTTGTTCCCAGAAACCTGGTGCATCGGTTTCGCGAAGTTCGAGACCACGCAACCATTTCGGCGACTTCCAGAAATACAAATTCGGAATGAGCAAACGCACTGGACCGCCGTGAATTGGTTCGATGTCTTCACCGTCGTATTCGTACACCACCATCGACTCGTCACGCATGATGTCTGCAAGTGGCAAGTTCGCTGTGTATCCATACTCCGCATGGCCCATCACAAACGCCGCTTCTGGCTTTACGCCTGTGCGATCAAAGAGATCACGAACTTTTACTCCACGCCACACTGTGTCGAACTTTGACCATTTCGTCACGCAGTGAATGTCTGTAGTCAATGTGGTTGAAGGCATTGACTTCAGTTCGTCAAAGGTGATGGTGAACTCGTTGTTCACGGCACCAAAAACTTTTAGGTCCCACTCGCCTGGTTTATAGGTCGGAACATCACCAACATGAAGCACAGGGAAACGCTCAGTTAAATATTGTCCGCTTGGCAGACGATTACCGTCGTATCCACGCTTAACAACGTCTTCTCGGTTGCGATCAAAAAATCCCATAGATACCTCGTAGATAGTTTGCCTCAACTCACCACTAGATTCAGTGTTGATGTCACTATTTTTGGTGCGCCACGCAAAGGCCGGAAAACGAAGCCAGTGGGACGACGACGATACGTTGCGACCCCTCGATGATGTTGGTGTGCGCCAAGCAGTTGTCATAGCCACAGAAATCAGCGCTCATAACCCAACCGTGTTGTACTCCAGTCCGTTTATTCGATGCGTACAGACGCTCGAGCCGCTTGCCGCCAAAATCGGCCTTCCTGTTCACCAACACGATCTGCTTGCAGAAGGCGTCAACTTCATCGACACCGTCAACTGGATTCATACATTGCCAGAGGGCGCTGTGATGTGCAGCCACGGCGATGTGATTCCCGAAGTAATTGATGCACTCGAGCGACGCGGAATGGAAGTAAGCGGCTTTCGCGAATCGCGTAAAGGTTCAGTGTGGGTGCTTGATCGCCGCGGTGATGTGTTTGTAGGTGGCCACGCTTGGCCGCCACCACGCTTTAACTAACTCAGCCTGCAAGCGTTGCGTTGACTTCTTCAATAATTGACGTGACAAACCCCATCACCTCAGCAGGTGGGTTTGACGCAGCACAAATATCAAGTTGCTCTTTCGCGCCGACTGCATCGGCAGCCAATCGGAACCGCACAATTCCCAAGAAGCAATGTGCGTCTGGGTAATTCGGATCAACTTCAATGGCGTGCTCAAGCCCTTGTGTCGCAGCAGCAAGCGCAACAATCTTGATGTCGTCTGCGGCATCACGCGCAATAAGTGCAATTAGCCACGAGCGGTACGTGAGAGCTTCGGTGTTGTCTGGGTCGAGTTTCACCACCTGGTTGTAGAACTCGATTGCTTTTTGTGGATCGCTGAAATTTATGGCTCGTGCTTGCGACAACAGCGAAGCAGTGGAGTCTTCAATGCCGCCGCTACTTGTTTGCCCTGGCAAGCGCTGACCCGACTGCGCTGCAACCAACCAACCTGCAACGCACGCGAATAACACCACACAACACGAAACGACAATGGCTTTCGCGCGAGACTTTGGTGCGCGTTCTTTCAACATTGACTGACCAGCTTCAATTGCTTTCAAAACGTCTGCAGCACGCTGTGTATAGCCAGACTTCAGCGTTGCGTAATCCGCATCATCTATATCTCCTGCGGCGCGTTCACGTTCAACGTCGCGTAAGGAATCAAGCAGAAAGTTGCGCTCTTCCTCTAAACGTGCAAGTTCGTCTGGATTCATCATTGACTATTGCTCTTCGCGAAGCGCACGTTCCACCAATTGCGCGTCTTCTTCTGAAATGGAATCGTTCCCCACCACTTTCCAACGACGGAAAGCAAAACCCAATGTCCCCACTGCACACACCAGTGCAAATACAGGAAGCACCCAAATCAATGAGTCAAGCCCTGTTGAACGCGGCACCAATAACACTCGACTGCCGAAACGAGCTTCGATAAAGGCAATGACTTCGTCATCAGTTCGTTGACCACTGGCAATTTGCCGAGCGACTTCTGCACGAATGGACTCTGCAGCAGATGCGCGCGACACGTACACGCTTTCGCCCTGACACGTTGGACACGCCAGCACCTTGGTGATTGCATCAATACGGTCGGCTTGAGTTTGCGGACCTGAGGAACGCATGCTGCCAAAAGCCAGAAGCGCAACCGCAGACAGAACGAGCAATGTCCATGACCACTTATTGTTTACTGATTTCGAATTCATCACGAACCAAACTGCTTTTTCAAGAGATTGAGTTGTTCATCGAGCAAGCCTGTTGAGAGCTTTCCGGCAATGCGAAGTCGCACATATCCATTTGGGTCGATGATCCACGTTTCCGGAACCTTTGCAACACCAAATGCAACCGAAATCGCGCCATCGACATCACGAAGCTTTTGCCAATCGCCACCATTTTTAGAAAAGAACGCGCGAACAGAATCATCGTTGTCGTCGTTAATCACGGTGTACAACTCTGCAGGGTTTGCAGCGGTTGATTCGCGTTCGTTGAATGCCACAAGCTCGGGGTGTTCTGCAACGCATGGAACACATGTTGAATTAAAGAAGTTGAAGATGACCCAACTTCCCTTTCGGCGCGCAAGTACAAATTCTTCGTCGTTCAATGTTGTCGTAACTACTGAAGGAGCTGGCTGACCGAGCAATGGTGAGTCTGCGTCGTCTGCCGTGTTCGGCTTTGCAGTCACCAACACCCACAGGAACGCAACCAACAGTGCACCGACTACCGATGCGATGATTGGCGCCACGCGCTTTCTCGAACTTCCCGTCTCGCTCACAGCATTACCAAAAGGTCAGCAGCAAAATCATCGTCAGACGTAGGCGAGGTTGGCTTGCGACGACGCCCTGGAAATGCAGCGAGCAAAGTTCCCAGCGCCATGAGACCCCCGCCTATCCATAACCACAACAGCAATGGCTTGAAAAATACTTTGATGCGTGCCTTTTTTTCGTCTTGGCGAACTGGTGGCTCGAGTGTGAGATAAATGTCTTTCGCAAGTCCCGTCTTTACCGATGGCGTACCGACGTTCATACCCTGCTTGGTGAACTTAGTAATTGCTGGCGCATACGCTTTGCCGCCGTCAACTTTCACCAATGCCTTCACCGCAGTTGCGCGATCGGTTTTCACTTCAATTACATCGATGAGTTCAAATGTGTGCCCATTAAACGTTGCAACTTTGCCAACTTCTAAATTCAGTTCTTGACTATGCGTGAAGCTATTTGATGCTGCAAGCGCAACAGCAATGATGATGACGCCAAGGTGCACAATCATTCCGCCGTTTGCTCTGCCAACAAGTCCGCGCAGTCCTTGCCTGCGGGTTGCCAACACCACTTGTCGCAATGCAGAACCAGATGCGAAACCACCGAGTGCAAACGTAAGCAGCGGAGCAAGCCCAGTTGCCCCAACCCACACGCTTCCTGCAAGTGCAATCACGCCACACCAAGCGGGCCAGAACAATCGCTTTGACAACAGTTCTTGCGAAGCCTTGCGCCACGGCAATACCGGTGCAATTGCCATGATCGTGAGCATGGTGATGCCAATTGGAATGGTGAGTCGATTAAAAAACGGTTCGCCAACAACAATGGTTCGCGATTGCAGCGCTTCGACAATTAATGGGAACACCGTGCCCAACAACACTACGAACGCAAAAATTGCAAACAGAACGTTGTTAGCAAGAAACGCACCTTCACGCGAAAGCGGCGAGTCAATGCTTCCCGGCGCATGTAGCCGGTCTCCGCGCCAGCCAATAAGGCCAACAGACACAACAACAATCACTGCGAAAAATGTAAGCAGCCACGGACCGATGGCGCTTTGGCTAAACGCGTGAACGCTGTTCAACACCCCAGAACGCGTGAGGAATGTTCCCAGAATGGTGAGACTGAAAGTAGAAACCAATAGCGACAGGTTCCACACGCGCAACATGCCACGACGTTCCTGCACCAACACCGAGTGAATGTATGCAGTAGCGGTAATCCATGGAAGCAATGATGCGTTTTCAACCGGGTCCCATGCCCACACGCCGCTCCAGCCCAACACTTCGTAGCTCCACCACGAACCAAGCACAATGCCGATTGTGAGGAAGCCCCATGCAAACAACGTCCAACGTCGTGTTGCGAGCAACCAACCTTCGCCCACTCGCCCAGTAATCAACGCAGCAATTGCGAACGCAAATGGCACGGTCATACCCACGTATCCCAAATACAACAAAGGTGGGTGAAACATGACAAGCAAATGGTTCTGCAACAACGGGTTCGGGCCCGGTCCGTCAAACACTCCTGCTGGGCCAGCAGCAAACGGGTTCGCTGGGCCAAAAGAAAGTACGAAGAAAAACATCGACACGATGAACATGACGCCAAGCGCATAGCGCGACAACACATCGTCCATCTTTTTACGCAACCAAAAGGTCACCGCGAGTGTGTAGCCAGCGAGGATAAGTACCCACATCAAAATGGAGCCTTCGAGCGCACTCCACACCGCCGCAAAGTTGTACAAGGCGGGCGTAGAAACACTGCCTACCTTTTGCACGTAAGCAAGCGAGAAATCTCGATTGATCATGGCGCGTTCCATTACGGCAAACGCACCAAAACTTGCCGCAAACACCAGAACCGCAAAGCGCGGAATAAGTTTTGCTACCGCTTGATCTCGCTGGCGTGCACTAGAGATTGCGGCAATCGCGCCGAATAGTGAGCCGATAATTCCGACCAATAGAAACGCTCTACCGAGCGTGCCATTTATCCCGCTTGCTGCGAACACGGTTCTGCTTTCGATTGTGCAAGTCGGTCTGGGTTTGCCGCGGTGTACTGATTTGAATGTTTCACTTCAATGCGATTTGCTTCGAAGATGTCGCCAACCAATCGACCGTGCGCAACGACTGGAATA
>CANIHL010000080.1 GCA_947467375.1 Acidimicrobiaceae bacterium
ACTTGCACTGATTCAAAGCTCTTGCTCATCCGAGCAACCCTAGCGTTTAGTGCCCTTGCGCCTACGATGGAGATGCTCATGACCGGTCTTGCTCGATCGAACCTTGTAGTTGCCTCGGGAACAGCAGTTTCCCGCCTCACAGGTCTCATTCGTATTGTCATTTTTGGCATCATCGTTGGACAAACGTCACTTGCCGATGCCTTCGATAGCGCGAACAATTCGCCAAACGCGATCTACGAGCTGCTTATTGGCGGCGTACTTTCGGCCAGCCTTGTTGCGCTGTTCGCCCAATTTGTGGAGCGCGATGACCTCGAACACAACGGCACAAAAAGCCAGGACGCAATCATCAGCGTTTCTGCCATCGCACTAGTTGCCGTCACCGCACTCGCTGTCGTGTTTGCACCCGCAATATTTCACATCTTCTCACTGCACCCAGCGAGTGGAGTTGACGTAGAAGTTTTTCGCAGTGTTGGCACTTCTCTGACTCGTATTTTTGTTGTGCAGATTTTCTTTTACGGATTAACTGCACTCACCTCTGCCCTACTCAATGCTCGTAAATTGTTTTTTGCTGCTGCATGGTCACCTGCATTAGCCAACATCGTGACCATTGGTTTCTTTTGTTTGCTTCCGCTTACAAAGTCTGGCGACAACTTGTCCATTGATGCGGTGCAACATGATCAAGCCGCTATCTGGATTCTTGGCCTTGGCACCACGCTCGGCATTGTTGTGATGGCCATCGCGCAGGGTGCGGCGGTGCTTCGACACGGCGTTACCTTTACGTTCGCTCCGCAGTTCGCACACCCTGCTGTCAAGAAACTCGTCCGACTGTCGCTGTGGACACTTGGCTATGTGGCCGCCAACCAAGTTGCACTCGTAGTCATTAAGAACTTGGCATCACCTGGAAGCGGCGGAGTGGATGCATACTCCAAAGCATTCGTTCTGTTGCAATTACCGCACGGCCTGCTTGCCGTTTCGATTGCCACCACATTTGTTCCGGATCTTGCCCGCATGTTCCATCGCGGAGACCACCAACAGTTTTCGCTTCTAATGGCGAATGGCATTCGCCTCACCGCACTGTTCACCATTCCGGCATCGTGTGGACTCTGGGTCATGTCGAAGCCCATCATCGGTCTGCTCTTTCAGCATGGCAACTTCTCGGCTGCAGCAACGGCAAACACAGCGCGCGCACTTTCTGGATTGGCAATTGGATTAGCCGGGTTTTCGATCTATCTGTTTGTGCTTCGCGGCTTTTACGCTCGTAACGACACGCGAACGCCGTTCTTCATCAACGTTGGAGAAAATGCCATCAATATCGTGCTTGCCATCGTGTTGGTGGATAGGCACGGAGTGTTTGGATTAGGGCTTTCGTTCTCCATCGCGTATCTGGTGTCTGCAATCGTTGCATTACTCATCCTTGAAAGCACAGAAGTCGACATCAAACTGACCGTGCTGGCATTCAACATTGTGCGAATCGCCATTGCCGCAGGTGCAATGACCTGCGTGGTGTGGTTTTTAATCCGCCATATCGGCAGCGAAGCCGGCATTGGATCGCTCACCCGCGTTATCGCCGGCACGCTCATTGGCGCTGCAACGTATGCAGTTACGCTCAGTGCGCTTGGTGAAAAGACAATGCGGGACTATTTGTCGAGCAAGATAACTAAATCGTCGCGATGAACGAGTTCTGGGTCTACACCTTCAGGTAGATCTCCACTTTGCAAACCTGCTGCCGCGCCAGCTTGTACAGCATCGATGCCCACCATGCCGCGAGCAAACGAAACACCTCGCACGTCAACAATTTCTACGGTGTCCCCTGCGGCAAAATCTCCGCTCACTTCTACGACCCCAGCGTGTAGCAACGATGTATTACGGGTGATCAACGCATTCTTAGCGCCATCGTCAACGACAACCGATCCAACATGTTGAGCAGCAAAGGCGATCCACAGTTTTCGTGCTGAGAGGTTTCTGTTGTGCGGCAAGAACTGTGTGCCCACTCCAGGTTTTTTGTCAATTGCATCCTGCAACACGTTTGCCCTACTTGCACTTGCAATCACTGTGCGCACACCAGACCACGAAGCAATGCGCGCAGCCGAAAGCTTTGACGCCATTCCGCCGCTTCCGCGTGCGGTTCCTGCAGATCCGGCGTTCACAGTGAGCAACGGGTCGTCTGCTCCAACTTGTTCAACAAGAGTTGCCGAAGTGTCGGTGCGCGGGTCTGCGGTATACAAGCCACCAATGTCGGTAAGCAACACAAGCGCATCGGCACCAACGCTGTGCGCAACAAGTGCCGCAATGCGATCGTTATCGCCAAAGCGAATTTCGTCGCTGGCAATGGCATCGTTTTCGTTAATGATCGGAACGCATCCAAGCTCAAGTAAGCGTCCAAGAGTTTGGCGCGCATGTAGATACTGCGTGCGATCAATGAAGTCATTTGGCACGAGCAACACCTGTGCGCCAATAAGTCCGCGTGCAGACAAATACTCGTTGTAACGATTCATCAATTGGCTTTGGCCAACTGCAGCTAGCGCTTGCAACGTTTGCGTATCAGTTGGACGCTGACTCATACCAAGCGCCGCTACACCACCCGCAACAGCGCCCGAGGTAACCACCAATACTTCATGGGACTGCTCGCGCAACTGCGCAACCTGGTCACACAAGGTTTCAATTGCGTGGTTATTGATTGCGCCATGCTCATCAGTTACTGACGATGTTCCAATTTTGACGACTATTCGCATCATTAACTCTCTGGTGTGTACTCGAAACTAAACGTACCAATGTGCACTACGGTTCCTTCAATAGCGCCAGCGCGTGCAAGCAAGCGATGAACGCCGAGGGCCTTCAATCGCTCATCAATGTAATTCATTGCATCTGGAGTAGTGACGTCATTTAATGCAACGGCGCGTTCTACTTCGCGGCCATGCAAGCGGAATTCCAAATCGCCAAGCTTTTCAATGCGGGAGCCTTCAGCCTTTGGCTTAAGCACCACAGCGCCCTGCTTTGGTGGCTCGAGCGTGCGCGCGTGCTTCACTAAGTCGGCAAGGTCACCCAACACTTTGCGCACTCCATCGCGAGTAACCGCAGACATTTTCGAGCCCTTCCAGGCATCAATGGTTTCTGCTTCAGCAGCATCGGTCTTGGTGGCTACAACTAACCGTGGACGTTGCAGGAGGTCTGGTCGGTACTCGCCCAGCTCGTGCAACAAAATACGTTCTTGTTCTTGTGCAGACATTCCATCCATCGGCGCAAGGTCGACCAACACGCACAACACGCGAGCGCGTTCAATGTGACGAAGGAATTGATGACCAAGACCTTTGCCCTGGCTTGCACCTTCAATAATTCCCGGAATGTCGGCGATGATGAATTCAGTTTCTGCATCTAAGCGCACAACACCAAGGTGCGGCTCAAGTGTGGTGAACGGATAGTTCGCAATCTTTGGCTTTGCAGCCGATACCGAACTGATGAACGTGCTCTTTCCCGCATTTGGAAAACCAACGAGTGCAACGTCGGCCATCAGTTTCAATTCAAGTTTTAGCCATCGGTCAAGACCATGCTCGCCTTGTTCGGCAAACTTTGGCGCGCGACGACGGTTCGACAAAAAGCGCGCGTTACCGCGACCGCCCTGCCCGCCACGCGATGCACACCACTTCGATCCGTGCACTGGTAAGTCGGCCAGCACTTCGCCCGTATACAAATCTTTTACTTGGGTTCCCTCAGGAACATTCACAATCAGGTCGGCTCCACGGCGTCCGTGCAAGTCCTTACCCATGCCGTTTACGCCATCGCCGGCCCTGCGGTGCGGGTGATCGCGAAATGCCAACAACGACGCAACGTTGTGATCGGCCACGAGCCACACTGAGCCACCATCGCCACCGTCGCCACCGTTTGGACCTCCAAAGGCAACTGGCCCCTCACGACGGAAACTGACGCAGCCAAAGCCACCGTCGCCACCGCGAACGTTGAGTTGGGCTTCATCGACAAATGCACTCATAGGGGGTTTCTAGGCTACTAGTGCCACACCCCTTATCTATCGTGAGCGACATATCGTGAATGCAGTGAATACACCAAACAACGGCCAAGACCCAAGCGAATCGCACTCGCGAGCAGTTGCCTGGGCTCAAACCATGCATGGTTTCGATAACGACGGCATCCGTTTTGCCCACGCCGATTCTTGGGCAGGCGCAGGCAGCACACACATTGTTGACCGTCAAGAACGAGAAGCCCGCGAACACGAACTTCTCGCACCACTTGCAACACGTTCATTTGGTGCCGGCAATCGCGCAGTGGCCGAAGAGGAAGATCCTTTCCGAACCTGCTTCGAACGCGACCGCGATCGCATTCTGCATGCCTCGGCATTCCGCCGACTCGCTGGAAAAACTCAAGTGTTTGTGTTCCCCCAAGATCATCAACGCACTCGCCTCACCCATGCATTAGAGGTCGCACAAGTTGCTACTGCAGTGTCTCGTGCTCTTGGCCTCAATGTTGCGCTCACCGAAGCCATCGCGCTTGGTCACGACTGCGGCCACGGCCCTGGTGGTCACGCCAGCGAAGACGCGCTCAGCCCATTCATTCCCGAAGGCTTCGACCATGCAGTGTGGGGAGCCGACGTCACGTTGGATCCGCTCAACCTGTGCACCGAAACACTCGACGGCATTCGTAACCACTCGTGGTCACGCCCTGCCCCGCAAACGCCAGAAGGCGAAGTGGTGTCATGGGCTGACCGCATTGCCTATGTCTGTCACGACTTCGAAGACGCAGTTGCTACTGGAATAGTTTCGCCAAGTCAGTTGCCCGACATCGTGCGCACGTACTGTGGCGAAACACGTTCCAGCCAGCTGCGTGCATTCATTTCGTCCATGATCGGCGCAAGCTTGCACAACGGCCGCGTTGGCATGAAGTCAAATGAAGCCGATGCACTTGCTGCGTTTCGCAAATTCAATTACGACAATATTTATATGCGTGAAGCATCACGCAATCAAGCAAAATCAGTGATCGATCTGTTGCGTGCACTGGTTGAGCATTACGTCGCTCACCCGCATCTCATGGCCACACAGCCACAGCAAGAAATTTCTCCGTCACACAGCGAACAAGCATTGCGCGATGCAGTTGCCTACGTTGGTGGAATGACCGACAGGTTTGCATGCCGACAAGGCGCAGCACTACTGGGTTGGGAACAGAGCAGACTCCCGCAGGGAATCGATACGCACTAAAACGCGAGAAGCGTTAAACAGCTGGGAGAACGTCAACAACCTTGCGGCCACGACGTTCGCCAAACTTCACGCTGCCGTGTGCAAGAGCGAACAAGGTGTCGTCTTTGCCAATGCCAACGTTTTTGCCAGGGTGCACTTTGGTGCCACGCTGACGAATAAGAATTGTTCCTGCTGTGATCTTGGTGCCGTCAAATACTTTGACGCCAAGTCGTTGCGCGTTTGAATCGCGACCGTTTCGTGTAGAACCGCCACCCTTGGTCTTTGACATGATTCAGCCTTTCGCAATGCTGGTGATTTCAATCACCGAATACTTTTGACGATGTCCGAAGCGACGGCGCTGGTTAGTGCGGCGCTTGTAGGTGAAGCCGTCGATCTTTGGACCAGCTGCTTTACCAACGACTTTTGCAGTCACGATTGCCTTGGCCAATTCGCCAGGTGTAGACAACACGGTCGCGCCGTCGACGAGGAGCACCGGGGTGAATTTCACCTCAGCGCCATCTGCTGCATTGAGAAGTTCCACATGGACCTGTTGGCCCTGTGCGACTTTCTCCTGCTTTCCTCCGGTTGCGATTACTGCGTACATAACGGTCTCCTACTC
>CANIHL010000081.1 GCA_947467375.1 Acidimicrobiaceae bacterium
ACGTACCCAGTGGTGCAGCTTGAAATTTCGAACGCAAGCCACCCTTTCTTCACAGGTCAGATGAAGATCATCGACTCCGCAGGTCGCGTTGAGCGCTTCAACAAGCGTTACGGCACCCGCAAAAAGGCAGTCGCCAAGAATGAGCCAGCCGCTAAAAAGTAGGCCCTCTTCGCTGACTATTTCAGCGAATCAATAATTGATTGAATTCCCGCAACTGTTGTTCGTGGATTCACGATGCACAAACGCAAAACCGTTTCGCCGTTCCAACTACTTGGAACAACAAATGCGAGCCCGCGTTCCAAAATTCTGTCGCTCCACTGCTGATACTGCTGTGCGTTCCAACCAAGTCGCTTGAACACGATGACCGAAAGCTCGGGCTCAAGCACCAAGTCGACATGTGTTGCGTTGCGAATGATGTCTGCCGATTCGCGCGTGACCTGAAGCGTTGCCTCCATAGCATCGCGGTACGCATCGGTGCCGTGCATTGCCAGGCTGAACCACACAGGTAAGCCTCGGGCGCGACGCGACAAGTGATGCGCGAGGTCGGCTGGGTTCATTGCTTCGTCTTTAAGTTTGTCTGCCTCTTGCTGCAACACATCCAAGTACTCGGCGTGTTGGGTATGCGCCTGACGTGCAATTTCTGGGTTGCGATACAACAGTGCACACGAGTCGTATGGACCAAACAGCCACTTGTGTGGGTCGACAATAAGACTGTCGCACAGTTCGATTCCGTTGAACAAGTGCCGAACACTTGGCGCGCACAACGCTGCAGCGCCATACGCGCCGTCTACGTGGAACCATGCGCCAAGCATGCGAGCCTGCTCGCCTATTCCCTGCAAGTCGTCGACTACACCAACGTTTGTGGTGCCTGATGTTGCGACCACTGCGCACACGCGAGACTTGTCGACTTCACTCAATGAATCGATGAGTTGTTTCATTGCTGCGCCAGAGGTTTTGCCACGCTCGTCAACGGGAACTTTCTTCACATCGGCGTCCATCACCTTTGCTGCCTGTGCAACTGACGAGTGTGAACCGCCGGAAGCAACAATGAGCGGACGCATTGCATCGAGTGCACCGTTGGCCTTATTGCGCCAATTCCATCGCGCTGCAAGAAGTGCCGAAAGATTGCCGGCTGTACCACCAGTAACAAAAACGCCACCAGTTTCCGCCGGCATGCCAGCCAAGTCGGCTATCCAACGCAACGCTTGATTTTCGGCGTACACAGCGCCAGCACCCTCGAGCCACGATCCGGCATACACATTTGAAACCGAGACAACGAGGTCGAACAACAACGAACTTTCGGTTGGTGCACCAGGCACGAATGACAAGAACAGCGGATGGTCAACGCTGATGCACGACGGTGCAAGTTCGTCAATGAACTCTTGCAACACATCTAGGCCATTGCGACCTTCAGGTTTGATGGTTTGACCAACGATGTTGTTCAGTTCGCTGAGTGTGTACGGCTTGTCCAGTGGAGGCGGGTCCATCTTGGTTCGCTCCATTGCATACTTCACAATGGCGACGGCAAGCTCCGCACTTTCCTCGTCGTAAAAGTGCATCAGTTGTGGTTTAGAAATGTCGCTCACATCAACTCTTTTGTGCTGCGAGCACTGCTTGACGTGTTGGCAACGAAGGAACTGCACCCTTTACGGTTGTGGCTAGCGCACCTGCAATTGCACCCATGCGGGCGGCATCTTCAATGCTCGATCCACGAGAAAGTTCGGCGCACGTTGCACCAATAAATGCATCTCCAGCGCCGACCGTGTCAACTGGAGTCACTTTGTATGGGGCGATATGAGTGGTTGACGTTGCTGTGTCGATACTTGCTCCGTCGGCACCAAGCGTGGTGACCACGGTTGCAACCCCCGATTGCAGAAGTTGCTTCGTGCCACCAACTGCAACTGATTCTGTTTCGTTTGGCACCACGATGTTTGCAAGCGACAACAGCGAAGCAGGTATGTCGCGTGCTGGAGCAGGGTTCAACACGGTGACTGCCCCATTGCTTCGAGCTTGCGTGAATGCCATTTCAATAGTTTCGAGTGGCACTTCTAACTGCGCAAGAACTACACGTGAATTCGGAATGACAAATTTGTTTTCAACACCCACCTGAGCATTGGCCCCAGCAATGACAACAATTTCGTTCTCGCCATGACTATCCACATTGATGAATGCTCGACCCGTAGGCACAGAAACCGTTCGCAGATGCGAGGTGTCAATGCCTTCGCCTTCCAGCACCGAACGCAAGAGCGTTCCTGCATCGTCATTGCCAACGCAGCCAACGAATGCCGTCTTGGCACCCATGCGCGCACACGCAACGGCCTGATTCACACCTTTGCCACCTGGGTACTCGGCGTAGCCAAGCGCAATCAATGTTTCGCCTGGTGTTGGCAAGTGATCCAAATTTGCAACCAAGTCGAGGTTGGCACTGCCAACAACGACGACGTCAAAGATTGGTTCTGTCACCCCTCTACTTTTACACACGCGACTAGAGTCGGCGTCATGTCTTCACGAGTAAAAATGATTCTTGACTGTGACCCTGGCCATGACGACGCAATGGCTTTGGTAGTAGCCGCGAACCATGCCGACCTACTTGGTGTCACCACGGTGGCAGGAAATGCGCCGATTACGGCAACCACCCGCAATGCGCGCATTGTGTTGGACATGATTGGCAGCACTGCACCGCTTCACCAAGGCGCTCGACGCCCACTTGTGGCAGAACCGAAAGATGCTTCATATGTGCACGGCGAAAGCGGACTAGACGGCGCCGACCTGCCAGAGCCTTCACGCCCTGCCGACAGCGAAGACGCAGTGCAATTCATTATTGACACCTGTCGCAACACCGAAGACATTTGGTTGGTGCCAACGGGACCACTCACCAACATTGCACTCGCACTACGCACCGCACCAGACATCGCGCACAAGATTGCTGGCATCTCGCTCATGGGTGGCGGAACATTTGGTAATCGCAGCACTGCAGCCGAGTTCAATATTTGGGCCGACCCTGAAGCCGCGGCAATGGTGTTTGACTACGGCGGGAAATTGATTATGAGCGGGCTCGATGTAACGCACAAGTTGCAAGCAACTCCAGAGCGCATTGAGAAAGTTCGCGCGTTGCCCGGAAAACTTGCTGGCGTGTTGGCCGACCTATTCGTGTTCTTCAGCGATGTATATGTAAGCCGTCACGACAACATGCGTGGTGGCGCAGTGCATGACCCTTGCGCAGTGTTAGCACTCACCCATCCAGAACTCTTCACCATGAAGGATCAACACGTAGTTGTAGAAACTTCAGGCGAACACAGTCGTGGAATGACCCTTGTCGATATGCGCGGGCTCAAAGAACGCAAGAACCCAAACTGCACGGTGGTGTGGGATGTAGACGCCGAAGCCGCTTTCAACGTGATCGTTGAATCGATTGGCGCCTTCTCTTCATAGTTAGCGCCAGCTCAGCAGTGTTTCGAGGTCGGCCATGTCGAATGGACCAGCACTCGTGAGAATGATGTGCTCTGCACCAGCCTGCTTGTAGGCCTCGAACAACTCTGGCGTTACTTCCTTCGGATAAATCGCAACCGTGCGCTCGATTTCCTTTGGATTACGCCCAACTTTTGCACACCACTCATCAAGAATCTTGATCTTGTTGGCGTAGCTTTCTGGTGGACCAAAATAGTTGTACTGCTGCGCATGTTCGGCAACAAGACGCAACGTGCGCTTCTCTCCACCGCCACCAATCATGATTGGAATGTTGCCATTGACTGGCTGTGGATTGAGCTTCTTCATGCGATCTTTAATGACCGGAAGTCCAGCTTCAAGCAACTTCAAACGCTCAACTGCTGTGCCGAACTCGTATCCGTATTCGGTGTAGTCGCGCTCGAACCAACCAGAGCCAAGGCCAAGCACAAAACGGCCTTCACTGATGTGGTCGATGGTGCGTGCCATGTCGGCGAGCAACTGTGGGTTGCGGTAAGTGAAGCAGGTAACCAACGCGCCGATTTGTGCATGGCACGTGTCTGCAGCCATTGCGGCAAGCAGCGTGTAGCACTCGAAGTGGCGCTCTTCAGGGTCGCCCGACAGTGGGTAAAAGTGGTCCCATGTCCAAATGCTGTCAACACCCATTGCATCGGCGGTTCGCCATGCAGTGCGCATTTCTTTCACGGTTGTTGCTTGTGGCCAAAGTTGTACACCGATTTTCATATGAGTGCCTTTCGTGGGGGTTGAACTAGTTAGAGAAACTTCTTGAGGATGGAGAACTTACGTGCCGTATATGGCGGGTAAGCCAACGGAGCATCAAGTTTTGTTGAACGCTTGAGCACTGGTTTTAAGTGCTGGAACACATCGACACCCTGTTGACCGTGATACGCGCCCATGCCGCTTTCGCCTACTCCACCGAATGGCAAGAACGGGCCTGTCATGTGGAAGATCGTTCCGTTTACCGTTACTCCACCAGACGTGGTGTTGGCAACAACCTTCTCGCTCACCTTGGAGTCTTCAGCGAAAACATACAGCGCAAGTGGGTGTTGACGGCCGTTCACGAAGCTAAGCGCTTCATCGATTGAGTCAATTTCAATGACCGGAAGAATTGGTCCGAAGATTTCTTCCTGCATCACTGGCGATGACTTGTCAACATTGACCAACACTGTTGGTGCTATGTAGCGCTCGCTCTCTTCGGTCTGACCACCAACAGCAACTGTTCCTGAAGCAATCATCGACTTCAACCGTGTGAAGTGACGAGGCGACACCACGCGTGCGTAGTCCTTGCTTGCATGCGGGTCTGCGCCATAGAACTCGGTAACTGATTCGCCAATAGCTTTAACCAACTTGTCGGCAACCGACTTGTGTGCCAACACATAGTCGGGAGCAACGCACGTTTGACCCGCGTTCACGAACTTGGCCCACGCAATGCGCTTCGCGGCAATGTTGATGTTTGCCGAAGCGTCAACAATGGTTGGGCTCTTGCCACCAAGTTCGAGTGTTACTGGTGTGAGGTTTTCGGCAGCGGCGCGCATAACAATGCGACCAACTGTTCCGTTACCTGTGTAGAAAATGTGTTCAAACTTTTGAGCAAGCAGTTCAGTTGTTTCTTGAACTCCACCCTCAACGATGGCGATTGCTTGTTTGTCGAAGTATTGCGGCACAAACTTTGCCAGTGCTGCAGACGTTGCAGACGAAACTTCAGAAGGCTTCAACACCACCGCGTTACCGGCGGCAATTGCACCAGCAGCAGGCACAAGCAACAGCTGCACTGGGTAGTTCCAAGGCGCGATGACCAGAACGGTTCCGAGAGGCTCTGGAATGCGGCGTGACGAACCAGGCTTCGACACCATTGGTGTTGGCACCTTGCGAACCGATGTCCACTTCTTCAGGTTCTTCAACATCAACTTCACTTCAGTGATGGTGAACCCCAAGTCGTACAACCAGGCTTCTTCCACACCGCGGCCAAGGTCGGTCTTCAGGGCAGCCGAGAACTCGTCTTGATGCTCTTCGAGCATCCGAATCATGGCTTCGAGCTGGGCTTTACGCCAAGCCAGTGGACGGGTGACGCCCGACTGGAACGCTGAGCGAGTTTGACTAACGACCTGACTGATATTGAGTTGACTCATGAAAACGAGACTAACCCACGACTTCTGGAACTACTGGAGCGGACGACGAGATTCGAACTCGCGACCCTCACCTTGGCAAGGTGATGCTCTACCAACTGAGCCACGTCCGCATGTATTACGGATTTGAGTTTAGCAGGGGGTCTGCATTCCTCAACACGTC
>CANIHL010000082.1 GCA_947467375.1 Acidimicrobiaceae bacterium
ACGGCTGCATATGGTCACTTCGGTCGAGCACTTCCAGAATTTACGTGGGAGACGCTGTCGCGCTTGAAGGAATTCAAAGCAGCAGTCAAGCTCTAAATGTCGCTCGTCGCGCGGGTTGTTCCCGACGTGACTGGTGTGGACAAGGTATTCGATTACCTCATACCGTCAGAACTTCACGATGTGATTGCTATTGGCGATCGCGTGCGTGTGCCCTTGCACGGACGCAATGTTCCTGGATGGGTGACGGAGATCGGTTCAACTGCCGATGGTTTCACCGATGTTGACGAAACAAAGTTACGAGCGGTAATCAAGCGATTGGGGTTTGGTCCGTCAACCGATGTGGTTCAGCTTGCTCAGTGGGCAAGCCATCGTTGGTGCGGAAGATTGCGTGCATTTTTCGTTGCAGCTTCACCGAGCACGCTGGTGTCATCGCTTCCAACCGCCAGATACCACCGCGCTCAGGTAAAAGCCACGGGAGACATCGAAGTTGCAAACGCGGTGGGCGAGTCGCGGTCGATGTTGGTGAAGCGAGGTCCACTGAAGTCGCCAGTCGACATCATGGTTGGGGCGGCCACGCATGGTCCGAGTTTGGTCATTGTTCCAACGGTGGTGCGAGCGAAGCTCTTTGCTTCAGCATTGAAGCGTCATGGATTTTCTGTTGCGGTGTTGCCGGATGAGTGGGACTCCGCAGCTGGTGGTGTCGATGTGGTGATCGGGTCGCGGACTGCTGTGTTCAGTCGCGTTCCACACCTACGCAGTGTTGTCGTCATTGATGAACATGACGACTCGTTGCGGGAAGAGCGAACACCAACGTGGCATGCGCGCGATGTTGCAATTGAGCGTGCAAGGCAACTGAATATCTCGTGTATTTTGGCGTCGGCGTTGCCAAGCGTGACCGCGAAGGTCTGGGCAGGTGACAGAGTTCTGAAATCCAGCGAACAAGAGGCGAGTTCGGAATGGCCGCACATTCAGCTGATCGACAGAACGTTAGATGACCGGTGGTCGAACTCGTTGCTGTCATCAGAATTCATAGCCGAACTTCGCGATCATTCGCGCCGCATCGTTGCTGTGCTCAACACCAAAGGCAGGGCGCGTCTTCTCGCATGTGCGTCGTGTAAGTCGTTGGCGCGATGTGCTCAATGCGATGCTGCGGTCGAAATTGGTGCCGATGGTCAATTGTCATGTCCACGGTGTTCGACGCAACGCCCGCAAGTGTGTACGAAGTGTTCGTCTGCAAAGTTTCTGACGCTGAAACCTGGAGTCAGCAAATTGCGGGAACAGATTGCACAGGCTGCTGGAAGAAAACTCGGTGATGTCGTTGAAGTAACTGGCGCGGGAGACGATGCGGTTCCTGTGGATCAATCGAAAATGCTGTTTGTTGGTACGGAGGCTGCATTGCACCGCGTGCATGAAGCCGACACGGTGGTATTTCTCGATGTAGATCAAGAACTGTCAGCACCGCGGTATCGCGCCTCGGAAATTGTCGGTTCGCTATTAGTGCATGCGGCACGGTTGGTTGGTCGTAGTGAGCTCGGCGGGAAAGTAATGGTGCAAACGCACAGCGTTGATAGTCCGGTGTTGCAGGCAATGGCAACACTTCGAATTGACCAATACCTACAGTCAGTGTCAGAGATGCGTGCCTTCATGAAACTGCCTCCGTTTGGCGCACTTGCGCAGCTATCGGGAACAAACATTGATGAAGCAATTAGCAAACTACAAAAGAATGTTTTCATTCATGTGTCGGCTGCAAACGACGGTTCGTATTTGGTGAAAGCTTCAGACTGGCAAGTATTGGCAGACGCGCTCAGTGAAATAGAAGCAGTAAAGGGAGTCAGGCTGAAAATTCAGGTTGATCCGGCGCGCGTGTAGGTGTTACACGCAAAACGCGGAAGCCACGTTTGCTAGTTAACCGTTCAGTTGAATAGCCCTGTTCGGTTAGCCAGACGGCGAGCGAATCAGACCCAAGATTACGGTTGATGACGAGCCAGGCTTCGCCAGTCGGTAATAAGCGCGAAAGCCATGTCAAGAGCAACGTATGAAGTTCTTGCTTGCCAATACGAATAGGCGGGTTAGACCACAGCACATCGAAACGAATAGATTCATCTACTTCGTGCGGAGCACTGGCAACAACATTTGACAAAAGATTCAGTTGCGCATTTGACTGCGTTAGTTCTTGGGCTCGGTCATTGATATCAATTGCGTACACGGTTGCATTGGGGGAATAAGCCGCAAGCGTCAGCGCAATTGGGCCGGCACCGCATCCGAGGTCGAGGAAGTTACCCGTGCTTGGCGGACGAGCTGCACATTCAAGCAACACCATGGTTCCTTGGTCAATGCCTTTTCGCGAAAACACACCACGGTCGGTGCCGATGGTGAGTTCACGATCGGCCACGCGTAAGACCGCAAAATTCTGTTGCTTTGTGTGCGCAACAGAGGCAACTTGTGGTTGGGTGGTGAAGTACTGCTCGTCGCTCATAAGCCTCGCTAGCCTTACACGCTATGGCGCAAGCATCGAACAAGAAGGGTTCTTCCATCCGCACATATGGAGACCCAGTTTTGGCCGCAATGGCCGATGAAATTACCAACATCGACGGCAAGTTGGTGGATCTCGCCGAAAACATGTTTCGTGTGATGTATCAGGCCCCTGGTCTCGGACTTGCTGGTCCACAAATTGGTGTGCAGAAGCAAATTTTTGTGTACGACGTTGACGATGATCCACAGGTCATCATCAATCCCAAAATTGTTGAGTCATCGGGTGAATGGGTGTACGACGAGGGCTGTCTTTCTATTCCTGGTTTGTATGTAGAGATGTTGCGACCAAAAAAGGTGTTGGTCAGTGGGTACACGCTCGAAGGCGAAGAAGTGAAAATTGAAGCCGACGAATTGCTCGCTCGCTTGTTCCAGCACGAGATTGATCACTTGCAAGGTGTGTTGATGTTCGATCGCATGTTGCCAGATCAGCGCGAACTTGCCATTGTTGAATACGCAAAGGTGGGCGAGGGCCCAGCCGATGCCGAGCCGGTGTACTTACGACTTTCGTGACATCACTTGCGCCCCTGCCGCGCGAGCGCGCCAAGCGCATTGTGTACATCGGTACCCCTGAAATTGCTGTTGCACCGTTAAGAGAGTTGGTTGCTGCCGGGTTTGAAGTCGAGTTGGTTGTCACTGGTGTTGACAAGCGAAGGGGCAGAGGCTCAGAAACCACGGCTAACCCCGTAAAAACCGCAGCGCTTGAATTGAGCATTCCTGTCTCGCACGACATCAACGACGTGTTGAAATTGAATCCTGATGGATTGCTCGGTGTTGTTGTTGCATTCGGCAGCATCATTGCTACCGAAATATTGCAACACGTGCCAATGATCAATATTCATTATTCTGCTCTTCCTCGTTGGAGAGGCGCTGCTCCCGTAGAGCGAGCGATACTCGAAGGTGACAGCACAACTGCTGTGTGCGTGATCCAAGTTGTCGAGCAGCTAGATGCAGGCGATGTGCTCGCATCGTCACCGTGCGAAATTCGTGAGGATGATTCTGTGACAGGGTTGCGCGGTCGTCTTGGCCAACTTGCGCTTCCGTTGCTTATCGATATTTGCAGCAATGGTGTGAGTTCACAACAGGCTCAAGTTGGGGAAGTGGTGATTGCCCGAAAAATCTCGACTGACGATCTCGCCATCACGTGGTCATCAAGCTCAGAACTCATTAGTCGTCAGGTTCGCTTGGGAAATGCATTCACGTTCTTTGAAGGCAAGCGATTCAAGGTGCACGAAGCGAGCCGTGCGAGTGAACAACTTCCTGCTGGGACTATTTCATGCGAAGACGGAAGGGTGTTGGTCGGAACACTCAACGGTGCTGTGCAACTAGTGACCGTGCAACCAGAGGGAAAGCCACGAATTGCGGCAAACGAATGGGCGCGTGGCGCGCGTCTGTCGAACGCAAGCGCGTTTAGCGACAGGTAGCCTGCGCATATGAGTCAATCGTCAGCGAATTCTGTAGACGGACGATTGCTCGGCCATGTTGAACAGTTCGACTTTGATCGCGGACTCGGCATGATTTGGTCAAGTGGCCAGGAATACATATTCCATTGCGCCGAAATTGTTGACGGCACACGAGACATCAACATTGGAGCATCGGTGTCATTCGTTGTGGCTCATCGCTTCGGGTTAATCGAAGCATCTGAAATTGAAAAGCTTCCGAACTAGTCGGGCTGAACATTTCCTTTAATTTGCACGAAGGCTAAGCGGATATTGGCAAGCGCTTCGGTAAGCGTGGTGAATTCTTCGCCAAGCCGTTCTCCCAGCCCTTCCACAATGCAAGCCACAGCATCAATTGCCAGGGCAGATTCCACGAGGCGAGGAGGGTGTGCCGAAAGGTGGATGGCCGCAAGTTCATATAAACCCATCACGTGGTTGACCACCACCACATTGGCGGGCGTCTGGGCTAACCGAGCCCGCGCTTGCGCAAGCGCGTCTTCAGCATCATGCAACTTGTCTTCAAAATCGTCGGGAAAGTGGTCGGTTGGGTTGTCAGCCATGCCCGCTACGCTAATAGCCCAAGTGGGGAACGAGTTTCCTCCACCTGACCACAGATTTCAGTAATTCGGTGAATGTTGCCGAGCAGCTGTCGAGTGCGTTTGGGTCGAGTGCGCATACGCGCGACGCTTTGCGTTGCGGGCGCTTCGGCTCTGCCGTGCCCGCCGACTTCTCGACATGTTCACCTCCACAAATAGGAGGCAACGCCACTTGCATAAGAGAGTAAAGCCATAGCACCGCCAACAAATGAGCCACGCTTCAACGAGCGAATTCGCGCACGCGAAGTTCGTCTTGTCGACGCTGATGGTTCACAGGTTGGAATTGTGAGCATTGCCGACGCACTCGAAAGAGCGCGTGTTGCAGAACTCGATCTTGTCGAAGTCGCTTCGCAAGCAGACCCACCCGTATGTCGCATTATGGACTACGGCAAATTCCGCTACGAAGAGTCGCAGAAGTTGAAAGAGTCGCGCAAGAAGACCGTGCAGATCACAATGAAAGAGGTCAAGTTCAAACCAAAGATCGGTAAAGCCGACTTCGATACCAAGGTTCGTCACATGCAGGAGTTCTTGCGTGAAGGACACAAGGTCAAAGTCACTTTGCAGTTCCGTGGTCGCGAAGTTGCCCACCCTGAACTCGGTACCAAAATTTTGCACGCAGTAATCGAGCAATTGGGATCGGTGGCCAAGGTGGACACGCACGCGAGGCTTGAAGGTCGCAACATGACCATGGTTCTCTCTCCAGAAAAGAAGGCGCCGAAAAAGCCAGACGCAAAACCAGCTCCTCAAGCCCAAGCAGCGCCAGCTGTGCAGGCAACACCGGAGCCGGTAGCACCAGAACAAACAACGACCGAGAGTTAAACAGAGATTTACAGAAAGCAACAGGAGACAACATGCCAAAGATGAAGACATCAAAAACCGCTGCGAAGCGTTTCAAATTGACTGGTACGGGAAAACTTCGCCGTCAGCAATCCATGCGTCAGCACTTGTTTGAGCACAAGCCATCAACCCGCACCCGTCGTTTGGACGGAAGTGTTGATGTTCACTCTGGAGACGTGAAGCGCATCAAGCGTTGCCTCGGCCTTCGCTAAATCAAATCAGTTTTCAATTCAATTTTTGTAGTTACTAACGAAAGGATGTTGACATGGCACGTGTAAAGCGCGCAGTACATGCAAGGAAAAAGCACAAGGCAATTTTGGAAAAGGCGAAGGGTTACTACGG
>CANIHL010000083.1 GCA_947467375.1 Acidimicrobiaceae bacterium
CGAACAATCCCTTGTACGGTGCGTAGACAGCCTTCAAAGTGACAACAACTTGCTTGTCGCTTGTTCCTGCTTCTACTGAAGTCACTTGGTCATAACCAGTTGTTGACAATGAACCAGGTGTGTTCAACGAAGCATCCCAAGTTGCCTTGAAGTCTGCAACGGTGATTGGCGAACCATCTTCCCACACTGCTTCTGGAGCAATGTCGTAAGTAATGGTCATACCTGCACTGGTTGATTCTGGTGCTGTGTAGTCGTAGGCACGTGTTGCACAAGCATCAAGGCTTGTGAACGCTGCACCTTCGTTGCTGGATGAACTGCCACCGCAAGCTGCCACTACCAGTGACAACGCTGCGAAGCCAGCAACAACTCCAGCGAGTTTGTTGGTTTTCTTCACTCTCGACCTCCCCGTCGATTAGGTGGGTGTTACCCCAATTGGGTCGGGACAAGGTGCCCCGACATGTGAGTGAAAGGCTACTAGCGCTACAGGGGTGCGACTATCGGGAGCGGTATTGCACGATCCGGGCAAACTCAGATGGGTCAAGGGATGCCCCACCCACTAAAGCCCCGTCAATATCAGGCTGGGCCATGATTTCGGCAATATTGGCTGCCTTTACGCTTCCGCCATACTGCAAGCGAATCGCGCTTGAAGCTTTTTCACCCATGGCCTCTTGAACCTGGGCACGAATTGCCCCAATGACCGCTTGCGCATCACCAGCGGAGGCGGTCCTGCCGGTACCAATGGCCCAAATCGGTTCGTAGGCAATCACCATGTTGCACACCTGGTCAACCGTGCGACCTACGAGAGCAGCGCGAACTTGACCCATTACTTTTTCGGTTGTCTTACCCGCTTCACGCTCTTCAAGAGTTTCACCAACACACACAATTGGATACATGTTCAATTTCTGCACGGTGGTGATTTTCTTTGACACATCAGCGTCGGTCTCACCGAAAATTTCGCGACGTTCGCTATGACCGACAATGACGTACTGAACGCCCAGCTTGGCCAAGAAAGCTGCAGCAACTTCTCCAGTGAATGCACCTTTTTCTTCCCAGTGGCAATTTTGCGCACCCAAATGAATTCGCATCTCATCGGCATCGATCAGTGTCTGCACGCTTCGAATGTCGGTAAATGGCGGATGTACCGAAACATCAACCGCACTGAAATCATCCTTGGTCAGCAGGTATGCAAGTTTTTGCAAACTCTGAATTGCTTCAAAGTGATTGTTATGCATTTTCCAGTTTCCACTTATCAGCGGCTTGCGATAAACGGTGCTATCTGGCATTCGGTGCTCCTCGCAATGCGGCAAGACCAGGTAGGTCGCCGAGTTCTAAAAATTCAAGTGATGCTCCGCCACCTGTAGAAACATGATCCACTTCATCATCAAGTTTGAATTGCGCAAGTGCTGCCGCCGAGTCTCCTCCACCAACAACGGTGAATGCTTTGGTGTCTGCAACGGCTTGAGCAACTGTCTTGGTTCCCGATGCAAATCGCGGATCCTCAAACATGCCCATTGGACCATTCCAGAAAACCGAACGAGCATCCATGATGATGTCGGTGAATGCAGCTGCCGATCCTGGACCGATGTCTAGGCCTTTCGCTCCAGCGGGCAACCGAATTCCAAACGTTTGATATACACCTTGCGCATCGAGACCAATGATGTCTTCTGGAAGATGAATGGGAACTGGCCCAGCGAGAAGTTTCTTACATGTTTCAATCTGGTCGCGCTCACAAATGGAATCTCCAACCGGATAACCCTGAGCAGCGAGGAAGGTAAAGCACATTCCTCCACCAATGATGAAGGCATCAACGCGCTCTTGCAATGCTTCAATCACTCCGATTTTGTCACTGACCTTTGCGCCACCGAGCACCGCAACAAACGGACGCTTTGGTTTCTCGCGTAAATCACCCAACACGTCTACTTCGCGTTGCAACAATCGCCCAGCAGCCGAAGGCAATGTCTGAGATGGACCAACAATCGACGCATGTGATCGATGTGCTGCACCGAAAGCGTCATCGACATACATGTCAATGCCCTCGATGAGTTGTTTAACAAAAGCTGGGTCATTGCCCTCTTCGCCAGGGTTAAACCTGAGGTTCTCGAGTAATTCAACACCAGGTGCCAACTCTGCAAGTCGTGCACGAACTGGAGCCATCGAATACTTCTCATTCGGTGATCCCTTGGGCCGACCTAAGTGACTTGCACATACAACGTGAGCACCGCGACTAGTCAGGTATTCAATCGTTGGCAACGCCGCGCGGATACGAAAATCGTCGGCAATGGTGCGATTGTCGTCAGGTCCCTCCATCGGAACATTGAAGTCCGTACGAACAAGCACGCGCTTGCCCGAGACGTCGCCAAGGTCTTCTAACGATGGAACGCGAGACATGAAATGCGGTTACTTCGAGGAACCAATGTGCTTGGTCAAATCAACGAGTCGGTTTGAATAGCCCCACTCGTTGTCGTACCAACCAAGAACTTTTACAAGATTGCCCATGGTCATGGTGAGATCGCTATCGAATACACATGAATGCGGGTTCGTCACAATGTCGCTGGAAACTATGGGTGCATCTGTGTATTCGAGCACGCCCTTCAAAGGACCATCTGCAACTTTTTTAAAGGCTGCGTTGATTTCGTCTTTTGACGGACTCGAATTGAGAACCGCAACGAAATCGGTGATCGAACCAGTTGGAACTGGAACACGCAATGAAGTTCCGTCCAACTTGCCCTTCATCGATTCGAGCACGAGGCTTGTTGCACGAGCAGCACCAGTTCCTGTCGGAGTGATGTTGATAGCTGCACCACGCGCGCGGCGCAAGTCGCTGTGTGGGCCGTCCACCAATTGCTGATCACCCGTGTAAGCGTGAATGGTGGTCATCAATCCTTTTTCGACACCGAATGCATCATCAAGCACCTTCACCATTGGCACGAAGCAGTTGGTGGTGCAGCTCGCGTTGGACACAACTTTGTGCGTACTGCGGTCGAAGTCTTGGTGATTAACGCCAAATACAAATGTCGCATCAGCTCCTGCAGAAGGCGCCGAAACGATCACGATTGGAGCTCCCGCTTCCAAATGCGCCGCCGCCTTGTCGCGATCGGTGAAAAATCCAGTGGATTCGATAACAACATCAACCCCGAGGGATGCCCATGGCAGATCCTTTGGGTCGCGATGTTGGAGCACTTTCAGAACTTTGCCATCAATGCTGATGCCGTCGTCAACAGGCTTGATGTCGTTTGGCAGAATGCCAAGTACTGAGTCGTACTTCAACAAGTGCGCCATCGTCTTGATGTTGCCAAGATCGTTTACCGCAACAATTTCAATCGGCGCATTTGCTGCTTGCACTGCACGAAAGAAGTTACGTCCGATGCGACCGAAACCATTGATACCTACGCGAATTGGAGTGTTTGCCATAGAGGCAGACATTAGCAACCGCGTGACTATCGGGCGATATCTCGGTGAATTACCCGCGGGTGATGCCCTAATTGAACGAACTTTCGCCCAATCTCTTCAGCAATCGCAACCGATCGGTGTCGACCACCCGTGCAACCGATAGCCACGGTCAAGTAACTCTTGCCCTCAGCTCGGTAAGCAGGAAGCAGCATTCCGAACAACGCATCAATCTTTTCAACGAACTCAAGTGCCAGATGTTGCTGGAGAACGAAATCTGAAACCGGTTGATCCAACCCACTCAATGGCCGAAGCGATTCGTCCCAATGTGGATTCGGTAAAAAACGGACATCGAATACGAGGTCAACGTCTAATGGAATTCCATGTTTGTAACCAAACGATTCAACCGTCAACTGCATGACATCTTTGCCGTCAACAGGAGCAAACAAATCGTAAATCTGCGATTTCAATTGATGCACATTGAGCGATGACGTATCGATTACTAGGTCTGCGGAACCCTTCACCAATTCGAGCATTGAACGTTCTTTAAGAATTGCTTCTTCAACACTGGTTGTAGCACTACTCAGTGGGTGTTTGCGACGTGTGGTTCCGTAACGCTTCACTAACTCTGCGGTCGAAGCATCTAGGTACAAAATTCGTACTCGATGTCCGGCTTCGCGCAAATTCGCCACTACGTCGATTGCATTTGTTTGATTGGAGGGAGTACCGAGCACGAGTGCAAGTTGTAGATCTTCTGCCCCATTTTCAGCAAGCTCAACCACCTTGTCCACAAGAGTGATCGGCATATTGTCTACGACGAACCAACCGAGATCTTCAAGATCATCTGCAGCTTGAGACCGACCAGCGCCGGATAGACCAACGATGAGCAGAATATCGGCCACGTGAAAATGCTACCCGTGTATGTGTTTGAAGACTTCGCGTGCGACTGGCTCTGGTAGCCAGCCAAGTGTTAACAAGTTGTCAAGCGATGCCTTTTTTACAGCGGCAACACTGCCGAAGTGAGCAATAAGCCTTTTCTTGCGCGCCTCACCCAGTCCAGCTACTCCATCTAAAGCGCCCTTCGTCATCCGCTTTCCGCGCAATTCGCGATGAAATGAGTTAGCAAATCGGTGAGCTTCGTCGCGAATCACTTGCAACATGAACAATGCATCACTTCCACGAGGTACATCTACCGCATCTGGCTTATTAGGTACGAACACCTCTTCAAGACGTTTAGCCAATGACGCAACAGGGATCTCATGTTCTAAACCAAGTTCACTAATCACTTCAATTGCCACTCCAAGTTGACCTTTCCCACCGTCAACAAGAATCAGTTGCGGCGGATAGGCAAACTTTCCAGGACGATCGCCTCGTTGTTCAACTGGCATATCTCGTTCCGCGATATATGCAGACAGTCTTCGAGTGAGAACTTCTTTCATCGCCGCATAATCATCGTTTCCGGGCACATCCTTGATCTTGAATTTGCGATACTCGCGCTTAACCGGAAGACCGTCTTCAAGCACCACCATGCTCCCCACATAGTCAGTTCCCTGCAGATGAGCCATGTCGTAACACTCAATGCGCAACGGAGCCTCAGGCAAATTCAGCAAATCCTGTAATTCGGTAAGGGCTCGACTGCGACTGTTGTGATCAGATGCGCGTTTCATTCGATGTCGAGCAAACTCATCTGTTGCATTTTTTACGACAGTCGCAAGCAATTCCCGTTTGTCACCACGAGATGGAACTCGAATTTCAACCTTGGTACCACGTTCTTTCTCTAACCATTCCTCCATCGCCAACAAACTTTCTGGAGCTTGAGACACCAAAACTTCCTTTGGAACGCCAAGTGGTGGCGCATCGCCGTAAATGCTCTCGAGGATTCGGTCCATTAATTGACCGGAGCTCACATCTTCAACTTTGTCAAGAATGAATCCGTTACGGCCCATCACTCGTCCTCGTCGTACATAAAACACTTGCACGGAGGCTTCAAATTCATCATCAGCAACACCGATGACATCAATGTTCTCTGATTGGTCTCCAACCATTTGCTGTCGTTCAAGCGCCTTGTTGATGTGCGTGAGCCGATCTCTGAACACTGCTGCTCTTTCAAAATCTTGAATCTTTGAAGCTTCCTTCATTTCCAATTCGATTTTGTTCACGATTTCGTCTGAATCGCCGTTCAAAAACCGCTGAAGGTCGTGCACATATTTTGAATATTGCTGGGCTTCAACATTGCCAACACATGGGCCGCTGCACTTTTCAATATGGAACAGCAAACACGGTCGACCGAG
>CANIHL010000084.1 GCA_947467375.1 Acidimicrobiaceae bacterium
GCACAAGACCCAACGAAGCACGAAGCCATTAAAGGCGCGCGCGGAGCAAAAGGCCCTGGCGACATTCCAATTCACGCAGTGCGCATGCGCGGGGCAGTAGCAAACCAAGAAGTGATTTTCGGTGCACAGGGACAAACCCTCACCATTCGCCATGACACCACAGACCGCGCATCGTTTATGCCTGGTGTGGTGTTGGCATGCAAAAAAATTGCCGAGCACAAGGGCTTCACCCTTGGACTCGACAGTTTTCTTGGAATCTAATTACTTCAGCGAGTTGATCGCTGCTTCGTAATTTGGCTCGTTAGCAATTTCGCTCACCAATTCGCTGTGAAGCACTTTGCCTTTTTCGTCGAGCACGACAACTGCGCGAGCAAGAATTCCCTTGAGCACGCCATCGGTCAAGTTAACGCCGAATGCTTTGCCGAAGTTTGAACGGAATGACGAAGCGGTCTTTACGTTTGCCAAACCTTCGCTACCGCAGAAGCGACCCTGAGCGAATGGCAAGTCTGCCGACACGCAATACACCTCGGTGTTGTTTAACGACGAAGCAAGCGAGTTAAACGTACGTGTGCTGGTTGCACATGTTGGTGTGTCGATGCTTGGGAAAATGTTCAAGATCACACGCTTGCCACGCAAGTCCTTGTTTGAGATTTCTTGCAGTGTTCCAGTAGTCAGTGTGAAAGATGGAGCAGCAGCGCCCTTCTTTGGCAACTTGCCACTTGTTGAAACTGGGTTGCCACCGAGCGTTACTTTCGAGCCGCCCTTGCTGGCAGTCTTCTTCACGACTTTCTTTACTGACTTCTTTACAGCTTTCTTCGTTGCTTTTTTAGCGGTCTTTTTGACAGCCTTTTTCACAGCTTTCTTTACGGTCTTTTTCTTTGCAATTTTCTTTTTTGCAGCCATGGTGGCACTCCTTATTTGCGGGGTGAATGTGCCACGAATTTAGTCGGAATTTGGTCGACCTTTCCTCATGGACTGGAAGAAACTGATGCCAAAGAGGACAGCAACGAAATACCACTGGTATTGCTCGATGCCCGACAGGAACGAGCGAATTTGGTCCTCGAATTGGTCGCCGCCCAGGCGAAGGACCACCAGCTTGATGACGATCCCAATGGAAAGGAGCGGGATGAATCGTTTCGCATTCATGCGCTTGTGGCCAAGCAGCAGGCAGACCACATTGCTGCCTGGCATCAGCACAAGGGCAACTGAGCCGGCTTTGTCTACCGCCTTTTCGGTCCAGCGGTAAATGGCAGGAAGTTCGCCAAGGTTGCCTTCCACCCAGCCCAATGCCTTTTCGCCGTACCAACGACCCACAAAGAACAGCGCGATGCCGGCAATCAAGATGCGTACGAATCCGATTGCGGCGTACGGGACTACATCAATGTAAGGAACAGAGCCAAACAAGTTTCGGTTACGTGAACTAAGGGCAAGAACCCATGATGGATGGTTATCAACAAGAGCTGGGCCAATGTTGCTGCCAATGGTGCCAATGACAAACAACATGGTGGTGAAGGTGAGGACCGCCTTGCGCATTTAGAGCACGGTAGCCGACTTGGGTAACTTAGGTCTCGTCACGAGCACAAAAAGGGGAGTGCAATGCAAGGTTTAATGCAGCAGACACCGTTAACCATGGTGCATTTGTTTGAACGTGCTGAGAAGTATCACAGCGAAAAGACCATTACCACTGCGACTGCCACAGGTATTGAGCGCACCACATATGGGGAATGGGCAGCACGCACGCGCCAGCTTGGCGGAGTGTTGGACAAGTTGGGCATTTCGAAGCATGGTCGCGTTGCCACGTTTGCGTGGAACACTGCGCGTCACCTCGAGTTGTACTTCGCGCCACCATGCACGGGTCGCGTTACGCACACGCTGAACATTCGATTGTTCCCCGAGCAACTTACCTACATTGTGAATCACGCCGAAGACGAAGTGATTTTTATTGATCGTTCATTGTTCGCACTGATCGCTCCATTGTTGCCAACGTTTACGACAGTGAAGCACTTGGTCATCATGGACGACGGCAAGGGTGATGTGCCGAAGTCGGTTGATGGTTATCAAATGCACGACTACGAAGAATTGCTGAAGGGAACACCGGGAGTTGAATTCAACATCACGGATGAAAACTTGGCATCAAGCATGTGTTACACCAGCGGAACGACGGGCAACCCGAAAGGCGTGTTGTATTCGCATCGCTCGACGTACTTGCACACCTTTGGCGCAATGACCGTGGATTCACTAGGAGCACGTGAGAGCGACACCATTCTTCCTGTGGTGCCAATGTTTCATGCCAACGCATGGGGACTTGCTCACGCAGCAGTTGCATGTGGCGCAAACTTGGTGATGCCAGGACCAGACTTGTCGGGCAAAGCAGTTGCCAACTTGATTGTTGACGAAAAGGTGACCGTTGCTGCAGGTGTGCCAACTATTTGGATGGCGGTGCTTCCTGAATTGAAGGGTCGCGACACGTCGTCGCTTCGCGCAATTCCATGCGGTGGCTCTGCAGTGCCGAAAGCACTAAGCGAGGGGTACCGCGAACAAACTGGCTTGCCAATTTTGCAGGCGTGGGGAATGACCGAAACCAGCCCAATCGCCGCAGTGTGCACGTTGTCTGCCGCAGACCAAAAACTGCCTATGGATCAACAAGCCGAATTGCGCACCACGGTTGGGCAAATTGCATTTGGCGTTGATGCACGAGTGGTTGAACCAGGTACCACCACGCCTGTTCCATGGGATGGCGAAACCAGTGGCGAATTGCAGTGCAGCGGAAACTGGATTGCGTCTACGTATTACAACGACGAGCGTGCGGGCGAAAGCTTCACTCAAGACGGTTGGTTGCGCACCGGCGACGTAGCAACGGTTGATTCACACGGTCGTATTCGTTTGGTGGACCGCACCAAGGACCTCATTAAGTCGGGTGGCGAATGGATCAGCTCAGTTGAAATTGAAAACGAACTGATGTCGCATCCAAAAATTAAGGAAGCCGCAGTCATTGGCGTGCCACACCCGAAGTGGTCGGAGCGCCCGCTTGCTTGCGTAGTAGTTGCCGATGGCCACACCTTGACCAAAGAAGAAGTGCTTGACCACATCAAGCCAACGCTTGCGAAGTGGCAGATTCCTGACGATGTGGTGTTTATTCCAGAGGTGCCAAAGACGAGTGTTGGCAAGTTCTCGAAGAAAACGTTGCGCGATCAGTTCGCCGATTACGTATTGCCAGAGGCTTAACCGCGCAAGCGGCCGGCACTAATTACGCGTTGTAAAAACTGTTGCGTTCGCGCGTCGGTTGGCGCAGTAAATATCTGTTCTGCAGATCCAAGTTCGGCAACGGTGCCGTCTGCGAGGAAGCACACGCGGTCGCTAATTTCCTTGGCGAATCCCATTTCGTGTGTGGCAAGCAACAAGGTAATGCCGCTGCCCTTTAGTTCACGAACCACGTCGAGCACTTCACCAACAAGTTCTGGGTCGAGCGCCGAAGTGATTTCATCAAGCAGCAGTACTTCGGGGTTCAAGGCAAGTGCGCGAGCAATGGCAACGCGTTGTTGCTGACCGCCAGACAACCGGTCTGGGTACGAATCGATCTTGTCGCTTAATCCAAAGCGAGTGAGCAGGGTTGATGCGATTGACGACGCTTCATCAGCGGTTTTACCGAGGACTTCAGTAAGCGCGAGCGTGATGTTCTTGCGCACACTCATGTGCGGGAAGAGATTGAAACTTTGAAACACAATGCCAATGCGGCGACGAATGGGGTTGGCGTCTACACCAAGTTTGGTGATTTCAACATCGTCTAAATGAATTGAACCGTTGTCAATCTGTTCGAGCAAGTTGATGCAACGAAGCAACGTGGTTTTACCCGAGCCGCTGGCTCCGATAAACGAAATGACTTCACCGGCGCTGATTGAAAGTGAAACATCCTTGAGCACTTGGTTGGTGCCGAACGACTTGGATACTCCGTTAAGAATCAGCTTGTTACTCATCGAACTTTTGAAGCTCCCGTGCGGTCGCGTTCGCGAGTGAGTAAGTAGTCGGTAAAGCGGGTGAGTGGAATGGTGATGGCAAGGAAAATGAGCGCAGCACCAATAAACGGTGTGAAGTTGGCGAATTTTGCTTTGTCAATGCCTGCTTGGCGCAAGATTTCAATTGGCCCAATAAGGCTGACGAGGGCAACGTCTTTTTGCAAAGACACCATGTCGTTCATCAGTGGCGGAACCACGCGACGAATGGCCTGGGGCAAAATGACGTGGCGCATGGTTTGCGAACTGGAAAGCCCAAGCGAGCGAGCTGCAGCGCGTTGGCTTTCGTGCACGCTTTCAATGCCAGCACGAAATACTTCGGCAACGTATGCGCTGTAGGTCATGCCTAGCGCTACAGAACCCCAAATGAGCGGCGAGTTCCACGGGCGATCCATGCCAATGCCTGGAACACCAAAGCCAACTAAGTAGATCCACAAAATGACAGGCACACCGCGCATGATGTCGGTGTAGGCAATAACAAAAATGCGAACAGGGAAGAGGGCAGGGTTGCGCGTACTGCGCGCGATGGCAATGAGGATTGCAACAATCAAAATTGCTGGAGTAGTCCAGGCGAAAATTTTGATGTCAAGAACAAATGCCCTAAGCAAGTGTGGAAACGAATCGGTGAGACGATCCCAGTCGAAGAAAGATTTCTTCACGCGGTCCCAGCGCGGCATGCGCGGAACCAGAAACACCACGATCGCAACAACGACGGCAGAGCTCAACGCAGCAATGGTATTGCTACGCCGGCGCTGCCGTCGTTCAAACTCTTTTCGTTCAGTTTGTAGTTGCGTACGTTTTACCTAACGCGAAATCAGCCGAGGCTAATTACTGGTGCGCTGGTCTTGTCGGACAACCAGGTCTGCTCAATTGCTGCGAGCTCGCCCGAATCCTTCAATGCAGTAAGTGCAACGTTGACGCAGTCAACAAGTGGGTTGCCAAGGTCGAACACCATTCCGAATTGATCTGCTGCTGTGCCTTCGCCTGCAGGGAACTGACCAATAACTTTGGTGCCTTCAATTTCAACTGCCGAAATGTAGAACGCGGTTGGCAAGTCAACAACAATTGCGTCGATCTGCTTCGCCTCAAGTGCTGCCTTTGCAGCTGCGTTGTCGTCGTATACATATGGCTCGTTCGTTGGCATGACCACGGTGTTCAAGAACTCCAAGCTGGTAGTTCCTGATTGCACGCCAAACTTCAAACCTTGCAACTCGGCAACGGTGGTTGCGCTTGCAGCAGCTGAGTCTGCGTAACCAACGATTGCTTGGTTGGTGGTGTAGTACGGATCACTGAACGAAACAGTTTGCTTGCGCTCATCGGTGATGGAGTACTGCTGCAAGTTGAAGTCAAAGCTCTTCGCGCCTGGCTGAATTGCTTCGTCGAAACTTGTGCGAACCCATGAAACGTTTTCGGTGGAGAATCCGAGTTGCGTTGCAACTGCGTATGCAACTGCCGCTTCGAAACCTTCGCCAGATTCAGGTGCGTCGTTTTCTACCCATGGGCTAAATGCTGGGTTGCCGGTGCCAATGGTGAGTTTGCCTTCGGCAAGGGTCTTGCCTGTGGTGCACTCATTGCCAGTGGAACCTGCAGCAGCGGTGGTGTCAGAAGAAGTGCTGCTTCCGC
>CANIHL010000085.1 GCA_947467375.1 Acidimicrobiaceae bacterium
GCTTGGGGCCACCATTCGAAGCAAGACCATGCAGTGGGCATGAGCTGTCCGTTCGTTTGTTGTTTACAACAAACAACCCACGGGTAGGTTGCATAGAGGGATGATCATCGATTACAGAACCCCGCTTACAGACCAACTCACCGTCACTTTCAAGCGTTGTGCAAAAAGTTAGTCTCAATAAATGGCTGATCAACCCGTACTTCACCTCTCGTTACCAGTGAACGATCTGCGCGCTGCACGAGATTTCTACGAACATACACTTGGTTGTCGAATCGGTCGCACACGCGAAGACTGGTTCGACGCGTGGTTTTTCGGACTTCAGCTCACTCTCCAATTGCGGCCTCTTGAAGTCATAGATACAAGTCGACAAGGCGTCCGACATTTTGGAGTCGTTCTCCCCTCTCTGTCAGAGTTCAATGATTTGGTAAAGCGAATACATGCATCTGGGTGCCAATGGATTTCAAAACCAGAAAATCATACTGATGCAGAGTTGAGCGGAAAGCTCGGCGGAAAGCTTGCGGACCCGAGTGGCAACATCATTGAAATCAAGTACTACTGGAACGAGAACGACTATCTCAATTAGGGCTGCGAAACCTGATCATTGATTAATTGCTTACGAGTCCACAAGATGAGTAACACTCCGATTATTTCAAGGGGGATGTTGATGAGGCCGCGGTCAAACACAGGCAATGCGTAGTCGCCAAATTGCAACCCCGATATTGGCCACCAGAACATCTTGGTGTTCGTAAAGGCGCCATCGAACACCAAGTGCAAGAACATGCCAATAACGACAGCCAGCATTTTGCTGCGTGACTTCTTGCGACCGTATGTAATCAACATGACCGCAGCCATGATGGCGACCATGGTGACCACACTGTGGAGAGGCCCTGCATGGCCAAGAAACACTTCGATGACATCTGGAGCAAGAGCACCTGCAACAACTAAGCGATACGCAAATTTTTTATCGTGGAATACGAACCAAATGGTTGCAATGGATGTGCCGATAAACCAAAAGAACATGACGACCTAAAATACGATAAAACTGCCGCAATGCGGACATTCTGGCAATTCATCACCTGTCATTGCGCGCATCGCGTTGATCTCGCCTTGGGAAATATCCAGATGACATGAACCACACGTTGGCCCGTTCAGTCGACACACTGCCCCATCTGGGCGATGTTTGCGCTTTGCCTCATATGTAGACATCAATGACTTTGGAACCACCAACGCCTGGGCACTGCGCTGCTCGGTGAGCGCGGAAATTTCAGCGTCAATCTTTTGCTTTGCCGAACTGAGCGCCATGGTTGCGGCAGCCAACGTGCTTTTTGCACTTGCCTGCAATGGACCCAATTCACTCTTCTTCATTTCGCCATTTTCAACGACGCCCATCAGTTCAAGCTCTCGATCATCAAGTGCGCTTCGCTCAGTAGTCACTGTTGCAATTTCATGCTGCAGCGCTTCTGCTTCGCGTGGAGCGATAACGGTCTTCAATTGCTTATTCAGCTTCACCAACTTGTCGTCGTGCTCATGCGACGAACGATCTACTTTCACAATTTCCGCAGTTGCAGTTGCTATCTCTGTATCGCACAGCGCGATTTGTGCATCGATTTCGGCGAGAGCACTCTTTGCGGCATCGCGGTCAATGGTTTCTTGCAAATGGCTGACTCGATGCTTTGCTTGCGAAATTGCAATGTCTGTTGTCTGAACCGAGAGAAGATCTGACAACACGGTCATTATTAACCTGCGACTGTCGTTACAGCAGAGGGAGGCAAGCCGTCTGCACAGTTGTACACCCAGTAGGCGCCATTTGGAACGGTGTTCACTGGCCCAGCTGGATATCGATCTTTGATGTACTGCTTGCTTGCCGGCACACTCGATACAACAGCGCCAGGAATGGTGGTCGTTGTCGTGGTGGTTGTAGTTGTTGTTACAACAACAGGCAGTGCCGGCGGTTCAACCAGGTTCACCACAACGGTGTTGTTCGGCACAACAGGAACCGTAGTCGTATTCTTCCCCTTTGCCTGCGTCGTCGTTGGCGCTGGAATAGTTCCCGCCACCACTTGAGCCAAGCACTCGTTGCCTGGCAAGTAGATGCGTTGTGGGGAAAGGTCTGCACGTGCTTCTGTCGCCGTTGCTGGCGGTGGAGCTGGCCAATCCGAAAGTTCATTAACAGGAGTATTGCCAAGAGCCTCATCCATCATTTGCTTCCAGATGCGGGCTGGATACATGGCGCCTTGAATACGCGCATATCCATCTGCTTTCACAAACTCGGGAATGTTGACCATCGGCGTATATGCGCGTGGGTCACCAACCCACACCGCTGTCGTCAGTTCACGTGTGAAGCCAACGAACCACGCATTGGTGTTGTCGTCTTGCGTTCCTGTCTTGCCAGCAGCAGGCCGACCACCAGCAAGCTGACTACGCCGAGCCGTTCCGATGGTGAGTACACCTTTCAACGTGTCTACTGCACGCAATGCAGACGCTTCCGACAACGCCTGATCGGGAATCGCTTCGTGTTGATAAATGACGCCAGTGGCATCTTCAATTTTTTCTACGAAATACGGCTCAAGGTGCACTCCCATGTTGGCAATGGTTTGTGCGCCAGACGCCATATCAAGTGGACTCAATTCGTTTGCACCAGTAGAAAGCGATGCATACGGCTTAATGAGATTCAACCGTTCGGCGTCCGTTCCCCACTCAGGTTTTGGAAGGAAGTCAGAACTCATCATTCCGTACATCAGTGCAACAACTTTGTCGAGACCAACAACTTGAGCAAGTCGCGCGTACGCGCAGTTAATGGACAACGCCGTCATAGTGCGCAGCGATGAAACAGGCTGGCTTACTCCGTTTGAAATAAGAAATGTTGGCTCTGCATCGTTACCTGGGTTTGGCAATGTGCACGGAAGCGTTCCATCAATCACATCTTCTGGCAACAGTCCTGCTTCCATTGCAGCTGCGAGAATAAACATCTTTACGCTGGAGCCCGTTTGACGTCGGCGCATTGCAACGTTTACTTCGCTCACCAAGAAATCGCGACCGCCAACCATTGCGCGCACTCCGCCGGTTGCATTATCTACCGACACCACTGCTGCCTGAATGTTTGCCGAGTTTTCTGGCATCTGTTCGAGCGCCGCCTTTTCAGCAGCAACTTGTGCGCCCTTGTCGAGCGTGGTGTGAATGACGAGACCACCGTGAAACAACTTGTTGTAGCGCTCTTCATATGTTGCGCCAAGAATGTCCGAGCGATTCAACAGGTAATCGCGGACAGCTTCAGAGAAATAGGTGCGACCGGTGTCGGTAGCGCGTGAGATCTCGCGGCGGTTGTCGGGAATTGGACAGTCCGCGTCTTCAACAGTGCGAACTCGCGATGACTCCCACCCCTTACAAGCCAGCGTTGCCTGTTCTGGCGTCATTTCGCCAACTTCAACCAATCGACTGAGTACTTGTTTGTAGCGATAGCGCGACGAGTCAGGTTTCGTAAACGGATCGCGTGACGATGGTGCCTGCACCATGCCAGCAAGGAATGCTCCCTGATTTTGCGAAAGGCTTTGCACCGAAGTTCCGAAGTACACCTCGGCAGCTGCCTGCAACCCGTATGCGTTATTGCCGAAGAACACCGTGTTGAGATAACGCTCAAGAATTTCTTCTTTCGACAACTGTTTTTCCAACATGACTGCACCGCGAATTTGCAGAAGCTTTAACCGACTTCCCGAAATCTTTCCACCGAGCAATTCGTTTTTAATGACCTGTTGCGTGATCGTGGAGGCACCCTGTCGCCCCCCACCCTGCGAGTTAGCCAACAAGGCTCTGCCAACTGCACGCAAGTTCACTCCGTCGTGTTCGTAGAACACTGAGTCTTCAACTGCGATGAACGCATTCTTCACTGCATCGGGCACTGCCGAAATTGGCGTCTGTTGCGTGTTCTTCACTTGGAACACGCCGACTTGCTGACCATTGACGTCGAGCAAAATACTGCGTTGGGCCAACCCAGAAAATTGAGACAACGCCACTGGGTCTTCGCTGTGAGCATGGAGGATTCCCCAGGCCTGCGGGGCCATGGCAGTAATGATGGCCGTGATCGCAAGTGCTCCGGCGAGCATGGTGATCAACAGGCGGATACTCAACCTCAAGTGGGGATTCACGTTGCCATTCACACTAATCTGCCTACATGTCATCTTCCCGTCAGTTCCCCATACGTCCATTTCGCTTCGGAATTCAAGCAAGTAGCACTCCGACCGGCAAAGAATGGGTAGAACTCGCGAAAAAAACTGAAGCACTTGGCTATGGCGCGCTCACCATGCCCGATCACTTCACCGATCAACTTGCGCCACTTCCAGCACTCACCGCTGCGGCAATGGCAACTTCAACATTGCGCGTAGGCGCATTGGTGTGGGACAACGACTACAAGCACCCAGTGGTATTCGCAAAAGAAATGGCAACGCTCGATGTGCTGAGCAACGGACGTCTCGACCTCGGTATTGGCGCTGGCTGGATGATCACCGACTACGAACAATCGGGCATTCCATACGAATCTGCTGGCACTCGTATCGACAAAATGATTGAAGGCATCGACATCATGAAAGGTTGCTTCGCACAAGGCCCGTTCTCATATGCCGGCAAGCACTACACCATCTCCAATTACAACGGCATGCCGAAGCCAGTGCAAGGTTCGTGCCCGCCAATTCTGATTGGTGGTGGCGGCAAACGCGTACTCACCTATGCAGCAAAGGTTGCCGACATTGTGGGCATCAATGCCACTATGAGCGCTGGTGCCGTTGGACCAGAAGCCATTTCCACCATGACCGCCGAGGCCGTAGACGCAAAGGTAGACATTGTGCGCGAAGCTTCTGGAGACCGCATCAAGGACATTGAAATGAATATTCGTGCCTTCTTGGTCAACGTCACCGACGACGCCGAAGGTGCAATTAGCAGGCTGGCAAAGGGAATGGGCGTTGAAGAGTCCATGGTGGCCAACACCCCATTCGCGTTAATGGGACCACCAAGCAAACTCATCGAAGATCTGCTTGCTCGCCGTGAACGTTGGGGCTTTTCCTATGTAATCGTTGGTGGTGAAGACGTTGAGGCGTTTGCACCGGTGGTGGCAGCGCTAGCCGGCAAATAGTTGACGAGATGAAGTGTGTTTAGGTACAACTTGTCATAACCTAGAAGTCGGATTTGCCACAAGGGCTCTTCCTCATTTCACGAAAAGAGAAAAGTTATGCGCGGTACCGTCAAATTCTTTAATGCAGAGAAGGGCTACGGCTTTATTTCACGCGATGGAGGGGACGATGTTTTCGTTCACTTCTCGAACATCAAGGGCGAAGGCTACAAGTCTTTGTTCGAAGGTCAAGCCGTTGAATTCGACGTTGCACCTGGTCGCAAGGGTGAGGAAGCACAAAACGTCGTCGTAATCTGACGAATTAATTAATTCAGTTGATCGGATCGATCGGCGTGCTTAAACCACACGCCGATTCGATCTGCTCAGCGATTGCAAGGCAGTGAAGATCGGTGAAGCGAGACCCGATCACCTGGACACCCACTGGAAGCGAGTCGGCCATTCCGCCCGGCACCACCACTGCAGGAAGTCC
>CANIHL010000086.1 GCA_947467375.1 Acidimicrobiaceae bacterium
CCAATTGCATATGCAACATCAGCATCGAGCTGATCGGGCACTATGCCACGAATGTCATAAGCCTTAACAATTGCATTGAGATCTGGCACGGCTGTAGAGACTACTCGGCTAGTTGTTTGCTGCGGCGTCGGGTTACAACGATCCACGCGATGCCAGCGAACGACAACAGATAGGCCAGATAGTCGCGCATATTCCAACCAAAATGCATGCTCACATTGGTGCTCGTTGGAATGACCACCATCATGTTTGGCGCAACGCGATATGGACCTTTAGCACCATCAACTTTCCAATTAGGGAAGTAGCTCACTCGTACCAAAACTGGAACTCCTACTTTGTCAACCGAGAAACGCACGCTCTCTTCTCCTATGTTGACGTTGCTGACCACCACAGGCTCTAACGGAACTGGCGTAAGTGCAGTTGCAGGCTTCACCACATCAACGCGTCGGTTGTTGGAATTCGGTTCACCTTCGCGCAGCGATTCGTCAACAGCTACGTCAATGCGTTGCCATTCGCTGGGACCATCGTCCGCAATAGGTGTCGTCCACGTTTCTGGATGTTGGAACCAACTTGTCCCAATCTCAAGCCAGCGTTCACGCGGATTACTGGAGGAAATGTTTGCCACTACCGGCTGAGTTGCTAGCGGTGTCACCACATCACTATTGGCAACCCGATACACCACCCATGGACCAGATCGCGCAACTTCGGTGAGTCCTTCTTGTTGAGATGCTTGGGCAATGGCTTCTGGAGTAAAGCCCATGAAGTACTTCACTCCAAGTTCCTGCATGTACCGCACACCAAGTGCTGCATCGTTGTTGTCATATCGAAGCTCGCGCACTGGATTGCTGCTTTGCTTTGACATGGCCGCTGCAGTAATGAAGTGGTACGGAGTACTGCCCGCAGCTTCAAAGAACAAACCTTCCATCGAGCTGATGCAGCCATCTGTCCAATATGGAAGCAACATAAGGCCCATGGTGGTTCCGTACTTATTCAATTCCCCATTGTTTTCCCAAAGCGCCCGCCCGCAACCCTGCGTTGAATCTGCACCCAACTTTTTCATTGTTTGAACAACGCCGTAATACTCGCCGTACGCGTTCTTCCCTTCATAACCCGTGAAGTTCCAACGCGCCCATCCATCGACGAATCCATCATTCGACGACTTCGTGCGCAGCGGTCCCCATACGTATTCGTATTTACCTGCAGAGTTCACTCGAGTTGAGCCAAACGGGAGCTCTTGGAAGCGGAACCCAATCGCAATAAGAACGAACAGCGCAAATCCAGTAAGGAGGGCGAGGTTAAAACTGAAACTGTCGCGAGGTTTTGCAATATCAAGCACGACTGGCACGCCTGATTCGCCTTGCGCAATTCGAGCAATGGACTTCACTCGCAAAGCAAAAGCAACGAGTTCATACAAGCCAATTACAAAGAGGAAATACCGCAGTAAATAAAAGAACGGCAGAATACGCGGATTCCACAACAGCCCAATCACAGGCAAACTATTGCGAGCAATAAAGACACCGGCCGCAAGGAGCAACGTAAGCAGAGTCATCCAAATACCTGTTTTGTGTCTGCTGCGTACGAGAGCTATTGCCCCAATAATTGCCAGCGCAGTTAAAGAAACATCGAGCAAAATATGCAACGGAAAGAACATTTTCCAAAACGAATCCGTCACTCCGCTTGGCCGCGGCTCGTATTTCATGTCCGTCATATAGGCATGACTGGTTACGAATGGAATTACCCAAAACGATGACAGCAGTGCGGAAAGAGCTATGACTTTTGCGCCAAACTGCAACGATTCGCGCTTGTTCCACACCACGAGCATGAGCGCAGCACCGCCGAATACGAATAGCAGCACAATTCCATGACTGAGAGCAGACAACGAAATGATGACGGCTGCAGAGACTCGATGCTTTCCCGTGTCTAAGCCCTTTGCAAGCAGCGCAAAACCCAACATCGCAAGTGACAGCGCTATGGAGAATGAGAACTCTCCCGCCATCGTGGAGGCAATATTGCCTCCATAAATGGTGAAGCTTTCATCAAACAAAAAGATGGTTGCGGCGATGGCAAACAGTTCGGGAATTGGATAAGCAAACTTTGCAAAACGACCGAATAGCCAGGAGAAATACGGGAGCGTCAAAATGCCGATGACCGCGATGATCTTCATGGCGATGCCGTACGGCAAGATCACATCCAACAACACGATCATCAGTGCCGGCACAACCATGTAGAACCGATAAATCGGAAGTCCCGAATACCAATCCATACTCCATCCCGACAATTTGAAATGCGTCAATAAGTGGTCACGCAAATACGCGGGCGCCCACACATGCGCACCCATGTCACCACCTGTTGGAATGTTGTTACGCAGAATTAAGTTCGGGTGAAGCGCAAGTAACAAAAAGATTGTTGGACCAGCAATGGCAATAATTGTGGACAGTTTCTTCCAATACGCCATGTTCAATTCGAACCGATTGATCTTGATTGCATCTTCGGTTTGCACATCGAAATCAACTTCGTCGTGCGTCACTTCGGGTTCCACATCGCCAAGCCTAGGTGTACCGCAACTCGCTAGCGAGTCAGTGCCATAACAAATAATGCAGTTGCATTAAATGCAACATGCGTCACGATGGATAGCCCTAGACGCTTCGTTCGCGCAAAGCACACTCCCAGCACCAGCGCAAATGCAAAGAGTCCTGGGAATTCTGCAAGCTGCAGATGCACTGCCGCGAACCAAAAAGAAGCAATCAGCACTGAAATTCGTGCACCGTACGCAACACCCAAATTGCGCTGAATAAACCCGCGATACACGATTTCTTCGACGAACGGTGCGCACACAACAACGATGACTACAAGCAGCACTATCCATGCACCATGCGCCGCGTCAAACAAATCGTTTGCTCGTTTCTCGACTGCTTCGCTGTTAAAGAGCGAAGGAAACAACCATTGGAATGGAAGCGTTACAACAACCACCAACAGCAATTGACTTGCGATCCCAAGTGGCACTCCCCAGAGATCTTTGACCTGAAAGCTCAGCGAGAAATCTTTAGCGAAATTTCCTGTTCCACGCTTTTGCGATTCCCAAAACATCACGCCCATGTATGGCAGCCAAAGCGCAAGTGCAGAAACTGCAAGCACCCATGTTGGGACAACATTGGCACCTGCGTAACCCAAAATAGAGATAACCAATGAACCAATTACGTTTGCGACAACGAACGTCAGGCCCCACACAGCAACTACTCGACGCAGAGGTCGTAGAGGCCGCAGAAAGAGTAGAAGCCAGAGCAGATTTAGCCTGCGAGACGATTTGGCACGATCAAGCGGAAACGATCGCGACGATCTTCCATTCTCCATCCGCCAGGAACCGTAAGGCGCCTACCGTGCTGCTCGCACAAGTCGTACGCATGTGGGTCACTATCTTGCGTGAGATCATCAATCCAGACCAATGCGCGACTGTATTGATAGGTCAGCGTCATCGACGCTTCTTCTTTGCACACAGGACGAGAACACTTACGAGTCACGTTGTAAAACCTAATTCTTATGGCATATAAAAAGGTGGATTTGCGCGTCGGCGTGGCACCGCCAGGCACGACGAGACACCTTGCAACATCTGCCCGTAACATGACCCTGTGAGCAAACTCCCACCACCACCTCCACAGTCCAACAAGCGCAAGAACTCCCCGCTTTCTTCAGGAAAGCCAGGCTCGTCAAAATCCGGTGCCAACAAGTCGGGCAAAGAGCGCTCGTCCATGCCGCGATGGGCAGTGTGGGTATTGATTGCCGTAGCAGCAGGTCTCATTGCTGGACCGCGCCTCTGGCCTGCATCCACTGCCACCAAAGTGACGTACACAGAATTTCTTGACCTTGTCCAGAGCGGCAAAGTCGACAGTGTCAAAATCAACAATTTGAGCAACACCATCAGCGGAAAAATGTCTGACGGCAGCGAGTTCACTACGACAGGAGCCGCTGCACTATCCGATGCTGACGAGCAGTTGCTGAAAGAAAAGGGTGTCGATTACGACTACTCAACTCCGCAAGGAAACTTCTTTACAAACTTGATTCCAATTCTGCTTCCGTTCTTCCTCATCATGGGATTCTTCATCTGGATGCAACGGCGCGCCATGGGCCAAGCCGGAAATATCATGTCCATTGGCCGCAGCCGCGCAAAGAATTACAACGCCGACAAACCAAGCACCACTTTTGCTGACGTTGCCGGCTATGACGGCGTAAAGCAAGAGATCAAAGAAGTAGTCGACTTCCTTCGCATGCCAGAGCGCTTTAAGGAAATTGGCGCCCGCGTACCAAAAGGTATTTTGCTGGTCGGTCCTCCGGGCACGGGCAAAACGTTGTTCGCTCGAGCAGTTGCTGGCGAAGCAGGCGTTGGCTTTCTTTCAGTAACCGGTTCCGACTTCATGGAGATGTTCGTAGGCGTTGGCGCAAGCCGCGTGCGCGATTTGTTCCAACAAGCAGCAAAAATGGGACGCGCAATTATTTTCATTGACGAAATTGATTCCATCGGTCGAAAGCGTGGAGCAGGACTTGGCGGTGGTCACGATGAGCGTGAGCAAACGCTCAATCAACTGCTTGCCGAGATGGACGGCTTCGAAGCAACAGAAGGCATCGTTGTCATGGCCGCAACGAACCGCCCGGACATTCTTGATGCTGCATTGCTCCGCCCGGGTCGTTTCGATCGTCAAATCGTTGTTCCATTGCCAGAGTCCGATGAACGCCTTGCCATTTTGAAGGTGCACTCGCAGGGCAAACGCATGGGCTCAGACATTGACCTTGACACCATGGCTAAAGCAACGCCTGGCATGAGCGGTGCAGACTTGGCAAACCTCGTCAACGAGGCTGCACTGTTTGCAGTACGTCGTGGCTCAACACATATTGAACGAATCGACTTTGAAAATGCTCGCGACCGAGTAGTACTTGGCGCGCGCCGTGAGAGCTTGATTCTGAATGCTGAAGAAAAGCGTGCAACTGCGTACCACGAAGGCGGGCATGCCGTGCTTGCAACAGTGCTTCCATACAGCGACCCGCTACACAAGGTCACAATTTTGCCGCGAGGCATGGCACTTGGAGTCACGTGGTCGCTTCCAGAGGAACGCCACACTTATTCGCGCGAATATTTTGAAGACGTCATTTGCAAGGCAATGGGCGGACGCGTTGCAGAAATGATGGTGTTCGGTGCCCTCAATAGCGGAGCGGCAAACGACCTAGAACAAGCAACGAATATCGCTCGCCGCATGGTGCGCGAATGGGGAATGAGCGACGCAGTAGGCCCAATGGCATTTGCCGGACAACAACAAGTGTTCCTTGGCGAAGACCTCATGACCAGTGGTCGCGAATACAGCGACGAAATGGCTCGCAAAATTGACGATGA
>CANIHL010000087.1 GCA_947467375.1 Acidimicrobiaceae bacterium
ATCGCGATCGCATTGAAGTTCGCGACTTGGAAGGCGCATGCGCCCCTTGGCTTTCCCACTAATTAACTAGTATTTAGCCGTGGTGTCACGGTCCTTTGCCATCGTTGGCGCCGGCTTTTCAGGTGCTGTGGTGGCTCGCCAATTGGCTGAAGCTGGGCACACAGCCACCGTTTTTGACACCCGCAACCATGTTGCTGGCAACTGCTTTACGCAACGCCACGACTCTGGCGTCATGGTGCATGTGTACGGCCCACATATCTTCCATACGCAACACGAGCACGTGTGGGACTACATCACGCGCTTTGGCGTCATGAAGGCCTACCGCCATACGGTGAGCGCCATGAGCGGCGGTAAGAGGTATCAGCTGCCTATGAACCTCACGTTGATCAACGATTTCTTTGGCACCAACTTCACACCAGAAGAAGCTGAAGCGTTCATTACCGAAAAAGCCGACAAGACCATTACCAACCCGGTGTCGTTTGAGGATCAGGCGTTGCGTTTTGTTGGTCGTGAAATGTACGAAGCATTTTTCAAGGGCTACACGAAAAAGCAATGGGGTGTGGAGCCAACCGAATTGCCAGCCAGCATTCTTGCGCGACTGCCATTGCGCTTCACTGCAGACAATTCGTATTTCAATCATCCGTTCCAAGGAATTCCCGAACACGGGTACACGCCAATTGTGGAAGCGATGTTGGATCACCCGTCAATCACGGTGCATTTGTCAACCGCATTCGACCCTGCGTCGTCGCATACATATGACCATGTGGTGTGGACAGGCCCAATTGATGCATATTTTGGTTTCGAGCATGGTCGCCTTGGGTATCGCACACTCGACTTTGTTCAAGAAGTGCAAGACGGCGACGTGCAAGGTTGCCCAGTGTTGAATTACTGCGACGAAAGCGTGCCATACACACGCATTACTGAACACAAGCACTTCGCGCCCTGGGAGCACCATGACAAGTCGGTGACGTACACCGAATATTCACGTTTGTGTGGCGAAACCGATACGCCGTATTACCCAATTCGTTTAGTTGAAGAAAAAGATCAATTGGTGAAATACGTCGAGCAAGCACGCGCACAACAGGGAGTTACCTTCCTCGGTCGTCTTGGCACGTATCGTTATCTCGACATGGACGTCACGATTCACGAAGCACTCAATGCTGCAAGCGGCATTCTTGAGGCAGTGAATACCAACACTTCAATTCCATCGTTTTTCACCGACCCATTGAGCGCCGCGTAATGACTCAGTTGCTGCAACGTTTGGTCTTGCCAACTGAAACCACAACAGAGCCATTGCTGTATGCGCGATTCGATGGCACGACAAAACTCGTTCCGGGTGGAGCGGTGTTGCAAGATGGCGCCGAGGTGTCATTTGATACATCATTCGGAGTGTTTGCTGCCGGACGCTGGAGTCGCATCACCACGGTGAACGCACTCGCGGTTCGCGTGCGCGCTTCGGGCGTAGGTATCGCACAAGTGGTTGGAGTTTCCCCGCGTGGAGAGACTGTTGTGGCCACCGAGCCATTGCCACAGGGCGAAGGATCGCCAGTATTTATTGAGTTTTCACTGCCGAATTTGCAGTCAACGCCGTACGGAACCTATTTCGTTCGAGTGTTGGCCCAGGGCGGCGAAGTGTGCATGACGGGCGGCGAATGGGTGAGTGCAGACGCACCGGCACACGACGTGAAGTTGTCGCTGTCCATCACCACGTTTAATCGACAGGAATATGTTCGCAAAACTGTCGGCAATGTGTTGGAGCTTGAACGCAGCATCGACGTATTGCGTGGTCGTGTGCGTGTGTTCGTGGTAGATAACGCGCAGAACGTTACATTCGATGCGCCTGCTGATGCTCCGTTGCAAGTGGTACCAAACGGCAACCTCGGTGGCGCTGGTGGCTTCGCTCGCGGCCTTATTGAACTGCGCAAGCAGGGTTGGGCAACGCACGTGTTGTTCATGGACGATGACATCACGCTCGAACCAGAAGCGCTTGTGCGCACCATGGCCTTGTTCGCTAACGCGCGCGACCCAAAGTTGTGCGTGCACGGTGCAATGCTCAGCGAAGAGCGCCCGTGGCTGCAGTTCGAGGCTGGTTCTGAATACTCGTTCCGTTCCATTTACCCGCTGCAAGCACTTGGTCGCGAAGACGACTTGCGCAAGCGCGAACTCGCCGTTGTCGACGCGCCAGAAATTCCGTTTGACTACACCGCCTGGTGGTACACGGCATTTCCAATCTCAATTACCAACGAAAACCCGCTCCCAGTGTTTGTGCGTGGCGATGACGTTGCTTTCGGCCTAATGCACACGGGCAAGCACAGCGTCACGCTGAACGGTGTCATCGTGTGGCACGCCGACTTCGGGTTGAAGAACAATCCAAGTTCGTTGTTTTACGAGTCACGCAACCTGGCACTGGTCGACACCTTGGTGTTTGACAAGCATCACTGGTGGAACTTGGCGTACCGCTTCGCATCGTTTGGTTTCCGCAACTTGTTTTCCATGCGCTATTCCAGCACTGAATACATGCTGAAGGGTCTGGATGCGTTCTTGGCCGGCCCAAGTGAGTGGATGAAGATCGATCACGCAGCGCTGCACGATGAGTTGCGCAAATGCGCAGAGGAAAAGCCTGCACCACTTACCGCAGAGCTCGCAGCAATTGAGCCACGCAAACGTCGACCCAAGGCACTGCGCGCGTTCGGGTTTCTGTTTGCCGTTGTGTCGGTGGGCGGGTACATCATTCCGCGTCCGCTTCGCTTGCGCGGGTATGGGGTAGGGCCAATTGATGCCCGAGCAGTTGGTGTTGCCACGTTGCGCAATCGCATGTTGTATCGTCACGACCGCATTGCCGATGGCTATGTGGTCGAACGCGACACAAAGCGGTTCTTTTCATTGCTCGGTCAAGTAGCAAAATCCATTACTGCCATTGCTTTTTCCTATGGCCGCCTGAAGCGCGAATATCGCGCCATGTACCCGGAAATGGTCAGTACTGAGGCGTGGGAAGCGCGGTTTACTGCTGGGATGAAGCGCTAAGCAGAGCCATCCAGGTTTCGTGATTAATCACGCCTGATTGCTTCAGCCCAACTGTTTTCTGGAAGCGCTTTACGAGGCGCTGTGTTCCTGAACCAAACACTCCGTCGGCCTTGACCTTCACCTTCAACACGCGGGCGAGCGCAGTTTGCGCAGTGGCCACCGTTGCGTGCTTCATGCCAAGTTTCAGCGTGATGGTAGATGGATCAATGCTCAACACTGCAAGTACTGCGTCGTCGGCAATTCCATCAACGGGAAGACCGTTGTTGGTTTCTACTTGCGATACCCATGCTGCGGTGCCCTTGCCGAACACTCCGTCAACCTTCATTCGCTTCTTCTTTGGCAAATTCAAGTATGTGTTCAACTGCGTCTGCAGCAACTTCACGTTGTCGCCACGGTCACCCTTTGCCATCGGCACGCCAAGTGGAACGATGGTTGCAGTACCACTAGCAATTGTGCCGTTAGCACGCAGTGCGTCCAGCTGATTGCGAATGAAGAGCGCGAATTGTGCGCGACCGGTGTTGGTCAAGTGAACGTCATCTTTGAACCAGCGGCTTTGCGTTGGAGCAATGCTCGCTGAGTTCCAATCCAACACCGACACGTTGGGGTAGCTGTTCGCGGCATTAGCAAGCACCGCATTTGACAACGCATAGTTGCGCGATGTGCGACGCGTTGACAAGTTAATAAACACCACGCGCTGAATTCCTCGCGCGTTTAATGCATTTACCACTTGGTCAACATCTGACTGCAATGTGTTCGGATCGTCGTTGTAACCAAGCTGAATAATGGCAATGTTTGGATATTGCTCAGGGGTAAGCGAATTAATGATTGCTGGCGCGTCGGGAAGTCCGCTTGCAGCGGCAACACAACTTGGTCCAACCATGCAGCGGTTAGTAAGCGCTTGGTAATTCATGGTCGGATACGAAGGTGTAACTACTGCGCTGAATTCTGCCTTCATGCTTTCGCCAACTGAGTCGCCAATGAAGATGAATGAGCCAACTGGCGCAGCATCAAATGGAGCACCAACAACACTGGTGGTTTCGAACCACGGCGCAGGAATATCGAACGTGGTCTTAAAGGCCCAACCCGTTACCGTCACGCTGCCAGCAGTGCCGTTAATGGTGACCGAACTTGCGTATCCGTTCCAGTCGCCACCAAGACCGTCGTGGTTGGTGACAACCGACGTCAGCGTGCCAACTGCTGGGTACTTGGCCTGAATTGCGGCTGCAGAGAACACACGCGTCCATACGAGAAGCGAGTTGATCGGGTCGCTTGCTAAATCGCCTGGGTCTGCCTGAGCAGGGAAGGTGCCACCTGCGGTTCGCCCGCCGTTGCTAGAGGTGAATTCAGTGCGTGCCGGTAGGCCTTTTGGCGTCAGTACCACCACGCCAGCCGTTTCGGCAATTGCCTGGTCGGTGTAGGCGTTTTCAAGAGCAGTTGGGGTGGCATTAATTGATTCGCGCAACAGTGCACCGCCGTACACCTGGCAATCTTGCGTGTCGCACGTGCGGGCAAGACCTGCATAGCGGTTTTCGGTTGCCGCATATGAACGCGCTGCAACTGCTTGCGCGCGCAATGCATTCATGCCTGCGCCACCTGCAGCAGCACCCCATTCGGCAGGAGATTCGCGTGGCACTACGCCGCGCAAATAATTTTCCATTGATGCAGCGTTGATAGTGCGGTTTTCTCCGCGTGAATTATTTACAGCGCGAACTTCGCCGCGATAGTAACGAATCTTGAATTTCGTTGAACCAACTCGTGGTTCGCACAAACCAATTAGCTGTGTTGGAGCAGCCGCTGGGTCTGCGCCAACTTGAGTGGTAAACGATGCCACGTTTTGTACATCGCCAATCAACGTGAAGCCTTCAGAAGCTGGGTCTGCTGCTGCAGTTGCGCAACGTCGTTCTTGAGTTCCCCACACGCGATACACGCGGTTGGCAACTTCACGGGCAACGAGTGATCCCCACGTACGTCCAGGTGTTGGGTCTTGAACAAACACGGCGTTGTTGCCGTCGGCAATAACTGCTGTTTGTGCGTTGTTCAATGCGCTCAGCCAAGTGGTTACTTCTTGGCCAGGGTCGGCAAGCGAACCAAGCGTGTTGCCAGTTGCTCCGCCGTAATAGAAATTAAGAATCGCGTCCCAAGACCAGCCGTACACCGCCGCGTAGCCGTATGCGCCGTACTGGCTGAGGCCACGTCCGTGTCCGTACCCACGGCCTTCAATTTGAATGGCAATCGGCAGTTGGCCTTCTTCGGCGTGCACAGGGGTAACGAGGGTTGACAACAGAGTTGCACTGCTGACAAGTACGCAAAGAACTGCAGAAATTTTGTGGGGGACGCGCAT
>CANIHL010000088.1 GCA_947467375.1 Acidimicrobiaceae bacterium
AACGGTGTGTACTTTTCGAATGGCATCTTTTTTGGAGTTACGGGCTTTGGGGCCATGTTGCGTTTCTTTCTCGGTAATGAAAAAACCCCCTGACCTTTCGGTTCAGAGGGTTTCGGCGACAGCGGATATGGGGCTGGCGCCGTTATGTAAGTAGAAGGTCCAAAACTTGCGATTGCATGATGAAACCAGCCTAGCGGTGGTTCTAGCGGGGAGTTGGACTCAGAAAGTTGGCGAACTGCCAAGGGTCTGAGTGGTCCAACAGGCTGTCATCATTGCCGAATCCTGGGAAAGGATCGAAGCGCTCGGACAGCGGGGTCCAGTCGGCAGCTGCCGAATGAATTGGGCCAATGTACGGGCTCGTCCATTCCAGAAGTTCGCGCCATGGCAAATCGTCGGGCACACATACGCCAGCAGTTGGGTAGGTGAGCAACCAACGAACCGCTGCAACTACTGAGCCACCAACTTGCAACGTGGTTGCACTTTGGCCAGGAAGAATGCTGCGCGCTTGGTCGATGTCGAGCAACGAACCTGTCCACCACGACTTGTAGTCATGGCCCATGAGCAACACGCCGAGTTCATCGCGACCACTAACGATTTCGTTGTTCAAAATGCGTTCGCGGTCTTGCATCTTCCAATTGCGCATGCGAAGTTCCAACACGCTGTCAATTGCCGAATCGGATGGGTGGTACGCGTAGTGCACGGTTGGACGGTATGCGTCGGTGCCATCAGCGTTTTTTACCGTGAGGTGTTTGCACATGGTGTACGACTCGCCGTGGCGAATCACCATGCCGAAGTTTTGTCCACTTGGCACCCAGCTGCGCACCCACGTTTCCATTCCAGGTTGTGCAATGCAGATTTGATTACGCGGACCATCGTCATGATGTTCGTGTGCGTTCTTTGGCATCCACTTTTCGTGAGTGCCCCAACCAAGTTCTGCTGGTGCAATGCCTTCTTCGTAGAAACCTTCAACTGACCATGTGTTGCAGAACTCGTTGACTTCTTTTGGTTTGTTGGTAATTTGCGTGTCGCGTTCGGCAATGTGAATGACCTTGGTGCCGGTGAGTTGCGCAAGCACATTGAACTGCTCGGCTTCAAGCGCTGCCTGCAAACCAGCAGCGCGGCTCCCTGCTTTGCCGTCTTTCAGCAATGCAGTCGTGATGTCGACGAGTGCGCGCTTCACCAAGTGGCTGACCATGCCTGGGTTTGCACCGTGTTCGACAACGGCCGACGGTCCGTTGTTCGAACCCCAACGCTCAATCATCTTGCGCATTTCTTGATGGCGCACATACAGCGTGCGATCTTGCGGGGTCGTGGTTTGCATGTCGTGGTACGGGTCCCACAACTCCACTGAAGTGTTCAGATAGCGAACGCCATGATCGCGACACCATTCAATGATGGTTGGACCGTCAATGTTCCAGGCGAGGTCGAGCAAAATGTCACCATTGCCAACACGTGCGCTGAGGAATGAATCCAGGTTTTCGCGAGTCACGCCGTCTAGTTCGTAACTCACACCCATTGCTAAAACATCGGCAACGCGATGGCGATTGTCTCGGGTGTCAACAATGGTGATGGTTTTTGGATCAAATTTCAGATCGCGAATCATCAATGGAATCGCGCATTGCGCAACAGATCCACAGCCAAGCACCAAGGTGCGTTTTGGATGTTGGAATGTTGCTGAAGCTGGTGCGTTCACTTCGACGCAGTCGGCGACATCTGGTCACCTGCATCGATTGCGCTCAACATGGTTTGCAGCGTTGCTTCAAATACTGTTTCAGAAGGAATGAGCAACTGCTGCCAGTCGTATGCAATTCCTTTACGACCGGTAAAGGTTGGCTCAGGACTGGTGTGGCGATTCTCCAGGAATGATTCCTCGGACTTGAAATTGTCGATTGGCATGAGCACCTCCTTAGGGTCGTGATATACAGAATTTTGACTTTATAAGTTTTTGAGGGCTCTGCACACTATTTCCCACTATCTCTTTGGTGCTCGGCGATGGTTGGTAGCGTGACAGCACTCGTGACGACGCCTCAGAACAACTCCAAGCCGGCAACCACGGTGACCACACCAACTGGGTTCGCCGACCTAGGAGTGCCTGCCAACATCGACGCAGGGCTTGCTGCAGCGGGCTTTGCTGGTCCGTTTGCCATTCAAACCGAAGCGATTCCTGTGGCGCTTGCTGGTCACGACGTGTGCGGCCGTGCTCGCACTGGCTCGGGCAAAACCTTGGCTTTCGGTGTGCCGATGATGTCAAAAATTTCTTCACCAGCAGCCTCTGGAAAGCCACACGGCCTGGTGCTGGTGCCAACTCGCGAGCTGGCTCTACAGGTTTCTGAAGTGCTCGGGCCAATTGGTAAAGAGTGTGGCATTCGCGTGCTTGCTGTTTACGGTGGCGCCGACAGACACAAGCAAGTGGTTGACATTGAACATGGTGTGGAAATTATTGTCGCAACGCCGTTGCGCCTCATTGACCTCATGAAGTCAAACGAGTGCGACCTCAGTGCAATTCAAGTTGTGGCAATTGACGAAGCTGACCGCATGGCGGATGAAGGCTTCATGCCGCAAGTGGAATGGATTATGCGCCACGTCACTGGCGAACATCAAACCATGTTGTTCTCGGCAACGCTCGATGGCCAAGTAGGCAACTTGGTGAAGCGTTACATGAAAGATCCGAAAGAGATTTCGATTGATTCACCAACCGACACGGTTGGAACGATGCGCCATTTGTTCTTGGCAATTCATCACATGGATAAAGATCGCGTAATAGCCAACATTGCTGCAGCACATGGTCAAACCGTGGTGTTCTGCGACACGAAGCGCGTGTGCGACAAAGTTGCTGAAGCGCTGCAGAAGCTTGGCGCCAATGCTTCAGCACTGCATGGTGACATGCCGCAGAATGCACGCGAAAAAGCGTTGAGCAAGTTTGAAAAAAATGAACTAAAGATTTTGGTCGCAACCGATGTTGCAGCCCGCGGAATTGACATTGACGATGTTGCAGTAGTGATTCACTACGTACCGCCACTAGACGTGAAGACGTACCTGCATCGTTCTGGCCGTACAGCGCGCGCTGGACGTGACGGTTGGGCAGTAACGCTTGCCGAGTACAACCAGCACACCACGTGCCGCATTATTCAACGAGGCCTGCGGCTTGAGCCGCAAGCCCCGATTGAAGTGTTTTCGAACGACGCGCGATTGCGCGACCTGTTTACGTTTCTTACGGCGTAGTTAGCGCTGGTTTAGCCAGGCGGGGCGGGACGTCTCGAAGCTCGAGATTGCGTCGCCCTTCGTCATGGTGATGCCAACGTCATCAAGGCCGCGGATGAAGCGGTCCTGCGTTGATGCATCCATGTCGAACTTTTCGGTAATGCCGGCGCTTGGAATTTCGACAGTCAAGCGCTGCATATCAATAGTGATTTCAGCAGTTGCATCCGCTTCGAGGATTTCCCAAATGCGATTGACGGTTGGCTCCGACAACACGACGGGAACGAGACCGTTCTTCGTGCAGTTGTTGCGGAAAATGTCGGAAAAGCTTGGTGCAATGACCGCATTGAACCCGCCTTGCAGAATTGCCCACACTGCGTGCTCGCGTGATGAACCAACTCCAAAACTTGGGCCTGCAACCAAAATGGATGCACCTGCATAACGCTCGTCGTTCAATACGAAATTGCGATCGTCACGCCATGTGGAGAACAGTCCCTTTTCGAAACCCGTGCGCTCAACACGCTTCAACCATTCGGCTGGAATGATTTGGTCGGTGTCGACGTCGGAGCGCTTCAGTGGAACGCCGCGACCAGTAATGATGCTGACGGCTTTCATGCCAAGTCTCCCGGGGTAGCGAAGTGGCCGGCAACTGCAGTAGCAGCGGCAACTTCTGGCGAAACGAGGTGAGTGCGACCACCACGGCCTTGGCGACCTTCAAAGTTGCGGTTACTGGTGCTCGCTGCGCGTTCACCTGGTGCGAGTTTGTCGGGGTTCATGGCCAAACACATTGAACAACCAGGCTCACGCCAGTCGATTCCTGCAGCAACGAAAATTTTGTCGAGGCCTTCGGCTTCGGCCTGCTTTTTCACTTGATGACTTCCTGGCACCACCATGACGCGCTTGACAGTAACGGTGCGTCCCTTCACAACGGCTGCAGCAGCGCGCAAGTCTTCAATGCGGCTGTTGGTGCATGAACCAATAAACACGGTGTCTACTTTTACGTCGCGAATTGGTGTGCCTGCTGTGAGGCCCATGTATTCGAGTGCGCGTTCAACGGTGTTACGTGCGGTTGCATCTGCGTAATCGGCAGGGTTTGGAATTTTTCCGTCGATACCGATGCCTTGAGCTGGGTTTGTTCCCCACGTAACGAATGGTGTGAGCGCTGATGCATCGATAACCACTTCGGTGTCCCATTGCGCGCCTTCGTCGGTGCACAAAGTTTTCCAGTCGGCAACTGCTGCATCCCACTCAGCGCCTGTTGGTGCGTGCTCGCGACCTTTCAAGTATTCGAACGTGACGTCGTCGGGAGCAACAAGACCTGCGCGTGCGCCGGCTTCAATGGACATGTTGCAGATGGTCATACGACCTTCCATCGACATTGCGCGAATTGCCGAACCGCGATATTCGATGACGTGCCCGATGCCGCCGCCTGTGCCAATTTTGGCAATGACAGCAAGGATGATGTCTTTAGCGGTTACACCCGGTGCAAGAGTGCCTTCAACAGTGACGCTCATCCACTTTGGACGCGATTGCGGAAGTGTTTGCGTTGCAAGAACGTGTTCCACTTCGCTGGTGCCGATTCCGAATGCAAGTGCACCGAAAGCGCCGTGAGTAGCTGTGTGGCTATCTCCGCAAACAATCGTCATGCCAGGAAGAGGGCGGCATTGTTCAGGTCCGATGACGTGAACGATGCCCTGATTCGGGTCTCCCATTGGAAACAGCGTGAATCCGTATTCCGCTGCGTTGTCGCGAAGTACTTGCACTTGCTTTGCTGAGATTGGATCTGCAATTGGCAAATGGATATCAGCTGTCGGAACGTTGTGGTCTTCAGTTGCAACAGTGAGGTCAGGACGGCGCAGTGGGCGACCGGTCAGGCGTAAGCCGTCAAATGCCTGAGGGCTTGTTACTTCATGAACAAGGTGAAGGTCGATGTAGAGCAGGTCTGCATCTCCTGTAGCGCTGTGAACAACATGTTGGTCCCATACTTTTTGCGCAAGGGTCATTGGATTCGACATAGGGGTTCCTTTCAGAATCTCAATATATGGGATACACTTCCCAACTGATGGACAGCGTATCAGGAGTCGGAGTTCTCGACAAGGCCTTTG
>CANIHL010000089.1 GCA_947467375.1 Acidimicrobiaceae bacterium
CCCATCTTCAGGTTGATCTGGCCCTCATGGGGCGTTGCGAGTGCATGGGGCTTCCACGAGGCTGTCACGAATGCAAAGGGTACACTTTGCGCCCTGTGAAAACCATTATTGAGACCCTCGAGGGCAACAAAGTCAAAGTGTCGGTGGAAATTGACGAGGTCGAGTTCGACCGCAATATTGACCAGGCATTCCACAAAATCGCACAAGAAGTTCGCATTCCGGGCTTCCGCCAAGGCAAGGCTCCTCGCCAATTGCTCGAGGCACAAATTGGGTCAGGGGCTGCACGCTCACAGGCCATTCAAGATGCAGTACCTGAGTATCTCTCGCAAGCAGTGCGCGAACACAAGATCGACCTCATCGCGACACCTTCTATTGAAGTGACGAAGGGTGAAGTTGAAGGCGTTGTCGGATTCGACGCAACGTGTGAAGTACGCCCAGTTGTCACTGTTGGCGGTTACAAGGGATTGCGTGTTGAGCTTCCATCCATTGAAGTGAAGGACAGCGAAGTAGACGATGCAATTCGCAGTGAGCAATCACGCCACGGCAAGTTGGAAGACGTTGATCGCGCAATTGCAAAGGGTGATCATGTTTCGCTCGACCTCAGTGGCGTTCGCGAAGGTTCGCCAGTTCCAGGACTCAACGTTGAAGATTGGGCATACGAAGTTGGCAAGGCTTGGGTGTCTCCAAGTTTTGATGACAAGTTGATTGGCGCAAAAGTTGGCGACAAGGTGGAATACACCGAAGCACCAAACGGAACCACTCAAGATGCAGAGATGACCGTCGTTGTGAAGAAAGTGCAAGAGATGGTGCTTGAAGAGCTCACCGATGAGTGGGTGTCAAGCCATGTTGCAGAATTCGACACGGTCGATGCATGGAAGTCTGCATTGCGTAAGCGTCTTGAGGACATGAAGTTGAATCAGACTCGTGGAGTATTCGTAGACCGCACCACAACTGCTCTAGCCGAGTTGGTTGAAGTTGACTCGCCAGAAGCCATGATCAATAGCGACTTGCAATCACGTGTGCGTGGCACGGTTGAACAGTTCCAAGCACAGGGCATTGCACTTGAGCAGTGGTTGTCGGCAACTGGTCAAACAACGGAAACATTTATTGAGTCACTACGTGGTGAATCGGTAAAAGCAGTGAAGATTGATCTTGCTTTGCGTGCAGTTGCACTCGCCGAAGGTTTTGAGTCTGACGCAGACGACCTTGAAGCAGAACTTTCCCGCATCGCAACACAGGCCGGTCGCAAGTTGGCTCAGGTGCGCAAGTTGTACGAGCAGAACGACGCGATCGCAGAACTTGAAGCACAGATTCGTAAGTCGAAGGCTGTGGACTGGTTGCTGCGCAATTCGACCCTTGTCGATGCTGACGGAAACTCAATCAGTGCCGACATTTTGTTTGGTGAGGAAGACGGCGAATAAGCCTCAAACTCGCGTTTTGTAGCGAGTAGTGGGCAAGTGCCACACCTAATTGACGCAAGGGCGTGAGCCCCCGCAACTATCATCGTCTCCAGAAGGTTTGCCCTGAGGAGATGCACCATGCGTGAAGACAATGTGATGCGGAATTACTACATTCCGAGTGTCACCGAGACAACGAGCCGTGGTGAGCGCACGTCCGACTTGTACAGCCGGTTGTTGAAGGAAAACATCATTTTCCTCGGCACGCCAATTGACGACACCATTGCCAACTTGATCTGCGCACAGCTCATCCACCTGGAGAGCGAAAACCCAGACAAGGACATCAACATCTATATCAATAGTCCTGGTGGAGACATCACTGCGTTGTTCGCGATTTACGACACGATGCAGTTCATTAAGAACGACATTGCCACCATTTGTTTGGGTCAAGCAGCCTCTGCTGCTGCAGTGTTGCTTGCCGCTGGCACAAAGGGCAAGCGGCTTGCGCTGCCACACGCTCGAGTGTTGTTGCACCAGCCATATGGTCAAGTTGGATATTCGCAGGTCACCGACTTGGAACTTGCGGCGCGCGAAATTTTGCGCATGCGCGAATTGCTTGAGCAGATTTTGTCGAAGCACACCGGCCAGACGATTGATCGGATTCACGGTGATACCGATCGTGACTTCACACTTGAAGCACAAGCCGCACTTGACTACGGCGTGATTGACGAAATTATTACGAGCCGTGGAATGACCGACCGCTCCGGCCCGATTCGCTGAGGCTCGGTTAACTACTCATGGCAAAGTTTGGCGACACCGCAGAGTTAGTGAAGTGTTCGTTCTGCGCAAAGTCGCAGAAGCAAGTGAAGAAGCTCATTGCTGGCCCTGGTGTCTACATCTGTGATGAGTGCATCGACCTGTGCAATGAAATCATTGACGAAGAGTTCACGCAAACACCGTCAGTTGGTGTTGAAGAACTTCCAATCCCGCGCGACATTCGTGCGTTCCTCGATGAATATGTAGTTGGACAAGACCAAGCCAAGAAAGTGCTCGCAGTTGCGGTGTTCAATCACTACCGACGCATTAGGCACAAGTCAACGAGCACTCGCAAGGATGAAGTTGAATTGCAAAAGAGCAACATCCTGCTGCTTGGTCCTACTGGTTGCGGTAAAACACACATGGCGCAAACGCTTGCCAAGTTGCTCAATGTTCCATTTGCCATTGCGGATGCAACTGCACTCACCGAGGCTGGCTATGTAGGCGAAGACGTTGAAAACATTTTGTTGAAGCTTTTGCAAGCTGCAGACTTTGACGTGGCTCGTGCCGAAACCGGCATTGTGTACATTGACGAAATTGACAAGGTTGCGCGTAAAAGCGAGAACCCGTCAATTACTCGTGACGTTTCTGGCGAAGGTGTTCAGCAGGCGCTTCTCAAAATTCTTGAAGGAACCGTTGCCGCCGTTCCGCCGCAAGGTGGTCGCAAGCATCCTCACCAAGAGTTCATTCAAATTGACACCACCAATGTGTTGTTCATTGTTGGTGGAGCATTCGCCGGTCTCGATTCGATCATCGAACAGCGCATTGGCCACAAGGGCGTTGGTTTCCATGCCACCGTCCGCTCGAAGGCAGAAAAAGACCCAGGTGAGCTGTTTGCTCAGGTACTTCCAGAAGACTTGCAAAAGTTTGGCATGATTCCTGAGTTCATTGGTCGTTTGCCAATGATTGGGGCAGTGCACAGCCTGGACAAGCAGGCGCTCATTCAAATTCTGACCGAGCCAAAGAATGCGTTGCTGAAGCAATATCAAAAGTTCTTTGAGTTTGAAGACATTGAATTGGAAATTACGCCAGATGCAATGGTGGCAATTGCTGATCAAGCTTTGAACCGCGGCACTGGAGCTCGTGGGTTGCGTGCAATTCTTGAAGAAGTATTGCTCAACACCATGTATGAATTGCCAGGCCGTACCGATGTGGCGAAAGTGATTGTGGACGTGGATTCAGTAGTAAGCAAAGCTGATCCAACCATCGTTCCTCGTTCCACACGCGTTGCCCGCCAACGCCGCGCTGCTTCATAGCCCTAACCTCAACGCTATGAATTACGCCGAGGCGCTCGTCTATCTTGACGAGCACGCAAGCTACGAAAAAACTGGGCGAGTCGAATCTCCATCGCTCGACAACATTTCGGCGTTCATGGATGTGATGGCACATCCAGAATTAAATTACCCAGTCATTCATGTAACTGGAACTAATGGCAAGGGGTCGACCACACAGATCATCACCAAGTTACTGATGGCCCATGGCTTGCATGTTGGTACGTACACAAGCCCGCACCTCGAACATTTGACCGAACGCATTTCTCGTAATGGTGTGCCAATCACTCAGGAAGCGTTTGCCGAATGTGTTGCAGCAATCGCAGATGCTGAGGTTATTTCTGGAGTGCGACCAACCTATTTTGAAATTGTCACTGCTGCAGCGTTTCGACATTTTGCCGACGAAGCAGTAGATGTGGCAGTCATCGAAGTTGGCATGCTGGGCCGATGGGATGCCACCAATGTGGTGCGCTCTGAAGTTGCGGTCATCACCAACATTGCACTTGACCATATGGAGTTCGCTGGTCCAACGCTTGCCGACATCGCATTCGAAAAAGTTGGAATTTCAAAAGAACACAGTTCGCTTGTCATTGGCGACATCAATCCAGATTTAGAGTCGGTATGGGCAAATGCTCCTGCCGCAAAGTTGCTGAAGCGCAATGATGATTTCGATTGCGCTGATAACGAACTGGCAGTAGGCGGGCGACTGCTAGATGTGCGTACTCCGCGTGCGATGTATCAAGAACTGATGTTGCCTCTTCACGGACAGCATCAAGGTGACAACGCAAGTATTGCACTAGTTGCGGTAGAAGAGTTTTTTGATGCACAACTCGATGTTGACGTAGTGCGCGAAGGTTTTGCAATGGTGGAAATGCCAGGTCGCTTTGAAGTGCTTGGACGTCAACCACTTGTTGTTGTGGATGGCGCACACAACCCGGCGGGTGCAGATGTGTGTGCACAAGTATTCTTCGACGATTTTTCTCCCGAAGGTCGACGTATTGCCGTAGTCGGACAATTGATGGGTCGCGATCCCGAGCTGCTGCTTTCGGCTCTGAGAATTGATGAGTTTGATTTGGTGGTGTGCTGCACGGCACCATCTCCACGAGGCATGAGTGGCGAAGAAATTGCTCAACAGGCTCGTGCAATGGGGTGCGACGAAGTAGTGGTGTGCAGCACGGTAGAAATGGCGTGTTCACGAGCGCTCAAGGATGCACGCGCTGAAGACGCCGTTTTGATAGCGGGATCTTTGTATGTAGTAGGTAGTGCGCGCACCTATTTACGGCGTAACCTGTAGCCCGTGAGCAACAGAACCCTCGTCCTCCTTAAGCCAGATGCAGTTGAACGCCAATTGGTGGGCAGCATCGTTTCCCGTTTTGAGACCAAAGGCCTCAAGATCGTCGCCATGGAATTGCGCACGCTTGATGCCGCAATTTTGGAGCGCCACTACGAAGAGCACAAGGGCAAAGGCTTTTATGCCGAGCTCGTGTCCTTTATGTCGCGCGGTCCAGTGGTGGCCATGGTCATTGAAGGTCCTGAAGATGCCTGGGAAATTTTGCGCAACATGATGGGCGCAACAAACCCACGTAATGCAGCACCAGGAACGATTCGCGGCGATTACGGCACATTGTTCACCGAAAACCTGATTCACGGAAGTGACTCTGCAGCATCTGCAGCCCGTGAAATTGGTATCTTTTTCCCAAACCTGTAGGCGTTAGGCGCTCGTCGCCTGCTGAGGAGACCTAATACATGGCTGGTGGAGGCTCACTTTCGTTGGGGCGTGATATCGCCATC
>CANIHL010000090.1 GCA_947467375.1 Acidimicrobiaceae bacterium
CCGACTCTCGCCGGCACTCTGTCCTGTGAAGCCCCGACTTTCCTCAGATAGTGGTGCAAGCACCATTACCCGCGATCATCCGACCTACTCACCGTCGAGGTAAGTGTACGGGCGAGTTATTGGCAGTCGACGAAGTCGTAGATCAAGCCATTGAGGCTTGGTGTTTCAAGAGTCAACGTCGGCTTCAGATTGTCGGCATTTGGCGTTCCAACTGACAGCAACACGCTCGAGAGTGAACCGAATGCAGCAGGTACCGAAGCGATGTTTGGCTTGCCAGTGGTCTCATTGTTGGTTGGTCCAACCGATGCATAACCACCGTTCAACACCTGTGCGAAGACAACTGAATGACGAGCCTCATCGGTTGCGATGCGCATTACTTCAGCACGCAACGATGGTGCAGCAAGTGTTGCTACAAAACCTTGGTAGGTCTGAACACCGATGTTCTCCATTGCATGGACAAGCGCAATGATGTCGCGGCTGGTGTCAGGGTTGCCCTTTTCAGTTACCAACTTCAATGCTGGCTGAATGTACAACCTGTTCATGCGGTCATTTGCGCACGTGTGGGCTTTGCCTCCAAGTGAAACTGCAAGCGCATTGACAGTGTTTGCATGCGCCTGGTGATCATCGCGGAAACGCTTTACGGCGTCTGTCAACTTCGCATAATCGCCTGTCAACATCCCGTCATTCAAAATGAGGTCGTAGAGCTCGATTGCGTTGTATTCAAGTGAAGCAGCAGTGCGAAGAAGGACGGTGTCAGTAACTACGCCCTCTGGAAGTGCGGTGGTTGGTGTTACTGCACCTTCGCTCAAAATGTTTGCACTTGGCACTACGCCAGATTGCTTGCCACATGCAGCGAGGAACGCTGCACCAAATACTGAAAGTCCGCCTACGCGGAGTGCATCACGACGTGAAATGTTGTTCATGGTGCCACCGTCGTTTCGGTTGTAGCCATCTTGACTTGTGCGATTTTTGGTGCAAGCGAGTTTGCACTTGCATTCATGGCTGAAGTAACGCTGAGTGATGGAAGTGTTCCGAACACAGCTGCCATGCGAGCTTCAATGGTGATGATTGAAGCCAAAATTCTTGCAGCGTCTATTCCTGCCAACTGTCCAAGAATGTCGGTGTTGGTGGCAGCAAGTGTGTTCTCAAGTGATTGCAACGATGCATATGCCGACTGTGGTGATGCGAGTTGGCCTACATGAGTTGAGTACAACGAATCATTGCGAGTGTTCGTTGCAGCCTTACCAATGAGACCATTCATTGCTTGCGCATACGAGTTGTGGTGTTCTCCAAACAGCGTCAACATTGCCAACTCATCGTCTGCATACTTTCCAGAATCGGCAGCCTTCTTGTACAGGTCGCGAGCGGCGAGCTCAACACCTTGAGCAAACTGCAACAGTTGCTTGTCGGCATCTGTTGGTTGCGCTGGTGGCGTGCTGCGCGGGAAGCGTGCTTGCGCGGTGGTCACGTGATTGTTCCTTTCCAAGTACTGACAAATTCTGCCCTATTGGGGCGCTAACAATCTAGAAGTCAAGAGCCGATAACTCGGGTATCCAACCCGATGCACGATTCAGTGCCTCGTTCCATTGTGCGCGGTCCAAAGCCTTATTTGGAGCCACTATCGAGGCAGGAGACCACGTGCTAACCGCTTCCGGTAACGATTTCCATGTTCCTACTGCCACGCCTGCCAAAAACGCAGCCCCAAGCGTTGTTGCCTCGGTGACGGGAGACACTTCGATCGTGCGCTGGGATGCATTGGCGAGCGCCTGCACGAAGGAGGGGTTCTTGCTCATTCCGCCGTCAACGCGAACCGAAGTGGTGGTGAGTCCTGAATCAGTTTCCGCAGATTCGATGAGGTCGGTTCCACGGTGCGCGATGCCTTCAAGTACTGCGCGCACAATGTGGCTACGCGATGTGCCGCGAGTAATTCCAAACAGCGAACCACGGGCGCCGTAGTCCCAACGCGGAGTTCCAAGGCCAAGCAGTGCGGGTACATACACGACGCCTTCGGTTGTCTCACACTGAGATGCAACATCATGACTTTGTTCAGGAGTGTCAATCAAGTGCATGTCATTGCACAACCAATCGATGTTGGTTCCGGCAGAAAGCATGATTGCCTCTGCACCCCAATTCATGGACTGTGCATCGCTGTACGCGATGATCGGGAATGTTCCACCCTTGCTGCGTTGCGCAGAAGTTGGTGCTGCAGAACCCGTAAAAATATCGAGCATGCCGCCGGTGCCAAATGTAATTTTTGTTTTTCCAGCTTCGATGCAACCCTGACCGATGAGTGAGCCTTGTTGATCGCCAACGATGCTGGCAATTGGTGGTGCACCTTCGAGTGCGGTTGCGTTGCCAATGACACCACCTGAAGTCACCACTGTTGGAAGCATGGACTCTTCAATGTCCATGAGCGATAGTGAACGTTGCGACCATGACTGCGTAAGTGGATCGAGCAAACCGGTAACAGCGGCATTTGAGTGATCGGTTACATGCAATGCACCGTTCGACAACACAGAAGCGACCCAAGTGTCAACGGTGCCAATGCGAATATCTGCGCCAGCAGGTATCGTGTAGTTTTTCAACATCCACGAAGCCTTAGTTGCAGTTTGATTCGGGGCAAGCGTGAGGTTGTGTTCGATCTTTGCGGTGATGCATTCGCCAACGGTGCGCAAGTCTTGCCACGACAGCGACGGACCAATTGGTAATCCGGTATTTGCGTCCCACACCACAGTCGATGCACGTTGCGTGGTGATGCCTACTGCATCAACCTGGCCAGCCTGAGCAAGTGTTTTGCCCGCAACTCGAAGTACTGCATCGCGCATGGCAAGGGCGTCGAATTCAACAAGGCCGGCAAAAGGAGAAGAGGGCGAGCACAGCTCATAGTTCAGGTGAGCAACGCTTCCGTCGTTGCGCACAACAGCTGCGCGAAGACCGGTGGTGCCTACGTCAATAACAAGAACGCTCACGGCCACACCGGCTTTCCGTCATTTCGTTTTGATGTGAGCCCAATTTTTCCTGGATTCAACAAGTCCTTCGGATCCAACGTGTTCTTCAATCCCTGAAGTAGCTGCATTGCATTGCCGAGTGATTCCTGCATGAAGCGCGCACGGTTAATGCCAATGCCGTGGTGGTGCGAAACGCTTGCCCCAAGTGTGATGGCTTCGCGTTGACCCGCATTCCACATGGCGATGTAATGGTCTTCAACCGTGTCGGTTTTGTCTCCCGCAAATGTGAAGTACAAACATGCGCCATCTAAATAGCTATGCGAAAGATGGCACGATGCTGCTCGTGCTCCTGGCGCCGACATGAATGCTTTGCGCACGCCGTTGAAAATTGATTCAAGTTTTGACCACGGCGCAGAGACCTCCATGGTGTCCACGATGTAACCCTTGCGGGTGAGTGCTTGCAGTCCACTCGTGTCATTGCGGTGGTGCATCCACTTCTCAACCAGTTCAATGTCGCCAACTTTGCCGCGATTCTGAATTGCCGATTCACGCACGATGTCGAGCGTTGCTTTCACCAAGCGTTCGTCGCCTTCGTCAAGTACGAGCAACGTGCATTGCGAACCATCTAAACCGTGTGATCGCTGACTTTCGGTTTGGTCATACAACCGAAGTACTGCTGGTGTTGCGCCATTGCGTACCGAATCTCGGCATGCGTTAATGCCATCGATAAATGAAGGAAAGACATATGAAGCTCGAGCTTGAAACTGAGCCACTGGGTGAGCACGTAGCCACACCTTGGTAATGACTCCAAGAGTTCCTTCGCTTCCAATGAAAAGGGAAGTGAGGTCCGGTCCAATTGCCGAAGCCGGTGCGCCACCCGTGCGAACGACGTCGCCGTTAGCGAGGACAACTTCAAGGCCAACCACCATGTCTTCAATTTTTCCGTAGCGCGTTGAATACTGTCCTGCTCCGCGACATGCCACCCATCCGCCAACAGTGGAAATATCAAACGATTGCGGGAAATGTCCAACAGTGAGCGAGTGCTTTGATTGGAGCTCGTTCTCAAAATCCGGGCCAAATGTTCCTGGCAATACTTCAACGATTCCTGACACTTCATCTACTGAAACAATTCCTTGCAATGAAGTGACATCAAGAACAACTCCGCCATACAGCGGAACCGCAGATCCGCATACACCGCTTCGTCCACCAGCAACCGTGAGTGGCAAGTCGTGTGCGTTACACACCGCAACGATTGCTGCAACTTGTTCGGTGGTGCTTGGTTTGCACACTGCGCCAGCCTTGCGTGGAGTTTTGCCTTGCAACGCCCAATGCATGGCGAGCGGCCACCAGTCACGACCATGTTCTGCAATTGACTGAGCGTCTACTGAAGTAGTGCAAATCTTTTGTAGTTCTTCAAGAATTGCAGCAGAAAGTGATGGGGCTGCGGATAATCGTTCAGTGATTTCTTCGGCCGCAACTGAAAACTCAATCGGCTCAGTTGGCTGGGTCATGCCAAGAGATTACGACTATTGAACAGATGCCAAGAATTCGGCTTCGCTCACGAGCCCTGCCGCTTCCTCTCGTGAACATGAATCCACGAAAAAAGCCACTTGGCGGTCGATCTCTGCGGCATCCCAATGCAGTTCAGTCGCCATGAGCTCGGCCACTTTGCGAGCACTCGCAAGAGTTGCACGGCGGTTAATAATGCGAGCGCGGGTTCGACGCGACAACACATCATCGAGCGTTTGGGCCATTTCATTGCGGCATGCGAATACTGCCTCTGCACGAAGGTAGGGAAGACCCGCAATAAGTGGTTCGGCAAGGGATGAGTCTTGAGCGATCAATTCCTTCACGCTGTTCATTTCGCTACCAAAGCGCTCAGCCAAGTGAGCATCTGGACCATCTGACATGGACGACTTGAAACCTTTGGCGCCAATGAATTGCAAATTCTTCGTCTTGCACTTTTTCGCTTTGCCTGTGTGCTTCACCACTTCGTCAACCGTGTGTTCAGACATTTTTCGATACGTAGTGAGTTTGCCGCCCATAATTGAAATCACACCTGAAGATGACACCGCAACTTTGTGTTTGCGAGACAAGTCTGCAGTCTTGCCCTTCGCTGTCGTTCCATCTTCGTTACGCACAAGTGGTCGAAGTCCAGACCACACTGCGGTCACATCATCAATTGTCACGTTCGTGGTGATCGATTGGTTGAGCGCTTCCAA
>CANIHL010000091.1 GCA_947467375.1 Acidimicrobiaceae bacterium
GGCTCAACTAGAAAACCAGCACTAAGCAGTTCGCTGCTTTGCTAATTCACGTTTCACGAGCGCGAACCATCCGCCCGCGGCACACAGTGTGAATAGCAACCACTGAACGGTGTAACTCAGGTGAGGGCCGTTGCTGAACTCTGGGTCAACAATGGTGGATAGTGAAGCCGCTTCAGTTGGAGTGCTTTTCAGCAGTTGCACGTACACGGGAACCAGTTCGCCTTCAATTTGTTTCTGTAGACGAGCAATGTCAATGCGATGAATGTCTGCAAGGTCGCCTGTTGCAGGGTCGGACACTTCACCTGTTCTGCGTTCGCTCGTTGCCCGAACTCGACCAAGCAGTGAAATGTCTCCAGATGGGGCAGGAGGAAACGCCTCGGCCAGTGGAACGAAACCTCGGTTTACCAATACAACTTTGCCGTCGGCCATGAGTAGCGGAGTGATGGCGTCATAACCAGCGATGCCGTTTTGGGAGACATTCACCAGACTGATGTCTTCGCCCGAAAGGTACGTTCCCGATACCTCGGTCGGCATCCATTCAATGTCTGCAGGCGGTGAACTCAATAAGTCGTTAAGCGGCTTGATCGGTGCATCGAAGCGCTGCACAAGTGTTGCGTTGAAATCTTTGCGTTCGTGGTACCGACCCCATTGCCAGTTGGCCAAGTTCACCATCACGACCATCAGCGTGATCACTAACAGGTGTGTAGCAATCCACTTGGGACGAAAAAGAAACGTGTACATAACGGTGCAAACTTACACTCGGCTACAGGCCAGCGCCGCGGGTTTCGTTCAATCGTTTTGCTAACGAGTCAAGAGCATCGGTGTTTCGCAACAGAAGGCTGTGCACTTCCTCTGGTTGAACAACAGCGCATTCAATAAGCGTCTCCCAACTGGCGTGTGGCATGCCGAGGCATTTCCGAAGCGCTGCGCTGAGTGCGCGTTCGGGCTGTGTGTCGTAAGTCGCCAGCAAAGTTTCGACATCACGCTTCGTCAGAAGAGCACGATGTCGTTCTGCATCAATCTTTCGCTGTAAGTAGGGCGAAAAGAATCCTGTGTATCTGTGGCGCAAAGTCTCTAACTGCCAGTCGTCTGCTCGTACTCGACCGCGGCACAATGCGGTTCCACAGTTGCAGTCAAACTCGTCGTAATCACTGGCGTCACTCATGGCGTAATCAAATGTCAGTTCTTCGCCAACAGCGATGTCGCGCATGGCAACAATGGTGGTTGCATTGCGCATACCGCAGTTCGGCTCGCACGAATGATTAATCGAGTCACCTGGTTCGCGCGAAGGCGGGCCAAGAAAAATGAGGTTGGTATTCACCTGCAGCGACCGACTCTGTCGTTCAGCTTCGAACTTCGCAAATTCGACACGAGTCATTGCGGTACCGCCAAAGGTGGCTACCGAAGTTCCAGCGGGAATGACTGCAACTGCGCAACTGCCGAACCCGTGAGGGGGAGTACCGAATGGAACGGCTAGGGGAGTCAGAAAGTTCTGCACGTTGATCACCAAAGAAAAACGAGGTTGAGGCGCGAGACATGCGCCAACAACCTCTAACAGCGCCAACAATGCCCGCTGCGCTGAATTGACGATATCGGCGGGTAGCCTTATTGACGCAACGCCTTCCCGACTGCTCAGTCGGGCGGGCATTGCAAGTAGTACATCACGAGCGACCAACAGGTCCGGCAACCGGGTTTTCCCACGGTGCCATTTCGCGAAAGCGAAAGATGTGGTTACGCCAACAGGCGTAGCAACGGGCTGGCTCAGTTGGGTGAGCGTGACGAACTGCAAAAACGCATAGTTTCGTTACAGAGGAAAATGTATGACCCGACATGATTATCCAGCAACAGGAGCATGGTTTCCTGGCATGCCTGTGGGCAGTCGCAAGTTCGCGCATTTTCCTGAAGACCGACCTTTTGCACTCGATGGCGGAAAAGTGCTCAGCAATGTTTCTATCGCGTACGAATCGTGGGGAACGCTGAACGCAGATGCAACTAATGCAATTTTGATTTGTCACGCATGGACGGGTGATAGCCACGTCACTGGTGCAGCTGAAGAAGGCAACCCCACGCCAGGTTGGTGGGAAGGTGTTGTTGGCCCAGGAAAAGCAATCGACACGAACAAATGGTTTGTGGTGTGCAGCAATGTCATCGGTGGATGTCAGGGATCAACTGGCCCAGCAACTGCACATCCAGAAGACGGTCAGCTGTATGGCCCTCGTTTTCCGGTGATCACGGTTCGCGATATGGTGCGCGCGCAAGTGCGCCTTACCGACATGCTTGGCATTCGTAAATGGCACAGCGTTGTTGGTGGGTCCATGGGTGGCATGCAAGTTCTGGAATGGGCAGTCACATTTCCTGACCGTGTAAAAACAATCATTCCTATTGCCACGTGTGCGCAAGCAACTGCGCAACAAATTGCGTGGGGTGCAATTGGTCGCCGAGCAATTCGCCTCGATCCAAAGTGGCGTAATGGCGAGTACTACGACGCAGCGATTGGTGAAGGTCCGTGGGAGGGCTTGGCAATTGCGCGCATGATTTCACAGGTCACCTTCCGAAGCGACAACGTATTCACCGAACGATTCGGTCGTGCACTCGTTGACATGGATGCCGACTACAACGGACTTGGTCTGTGGGACAGGTTTGAGGTGGAGGGTTACCTAGACCACCACGGCGATCGTCTTATTCGTCGATTCGACACCAACAGCTATCTCATCATCGGTAAAGCAATGGATCTCCATGACATTGCTCGCGGTCGCGGCTCACTCGACACTGCAATGTCTCGAATTAAAGCTCCGACATTGGTGATGGGCATTTCAAGTGACATTTTGTATCCCACATATCAGCAGAAGCAGATCCACTCAATACTTTCCGAAAAGGGAGTGGACTCCACCTATGTTGAAATTGATTCGCCGCACGGGCACGACGCGTTCCTCATTAACTTCGACCAGGTGGGTGCGCCAATCAAATCGTTTCTTGAACGAACGTTTTAGCGAGGAAGCAGAGCGTCAAGCGCAGTGACGCTGCGACTGCTTGCAGGTACTCGCAACATAGCGAGAATGTCGGCGTTGTCTCGTCTGCACAGTGCATACGTACGCACATGCGCATCAGACACATTTTCGTGTGAAGCGTGAGGTTGGCCAATCACGATCCAAGCCCCGCGAAGTGATCGTCCGCGTTTGCCACGGCTTTTGCACATAACAACTGCATGTGCAGGGTCGATCACCATGCGGGCTTCAATCCATTTTGGTGAAGATCCGGTGAGAGCTAAGGCCATTTGACAGATGCATCGAGACCCGTCGGATGAAGACCAGTGATTATCGCGCGAACGCAGCCACCAAATAACGGTTGAAAGTGCAGCAATAAATGCAATGGAACTCACCACATTGGTGAACTGCGCAGACATGTTCATCAGTATGGTCGGCTGCGATAGGTTTGTGGTGTTATGTCCGCGTCATTCGTTGTGGTTGCACTCTCTTTACGCGTTGCATTCGTCTCTCTTGTCTGCCTTTCTGCCGGTGGCGCACTGTCGGTGCTGACATGGTGGTTTTGGAAAACTGCAATGCCTGAACCGCCAGCACTTGCACGCTTGGAAATTATGAGTGATCGTCGCTACGAGGAATCATCAGCCCGTGAGCGTGAATTGCTGATGGGTGAGGCCGACGAAGTGATGCCGGTAAGCGTTCGCAATACGGTTCCGCGCAAAGTTGCTCCAGCTTCTAGGCCACGCGTTGCTCCAGTGGTGGATCGACGCAGGGAAGCACCGAGGGAAGTGCCAGCCGAAGTTCCTGTAACTCGTAAGCCAATTGACCCGTTGTTGAAGTAACAGTTAGGTAGTTTTACTAAATGGCCGCATTTGATCCCTCCGAAATGATTGCTCGATTCAAGGACCGTGCGTCTGCTGTGAAGCGTCGACCGCTTCCGCCTGTTGCTGGCGAAGAGCGTCAAATGTTTCTCACGCAAGCACAAATGGATTTTCAAGACTTTGCAATGATCGGCGACTCGCAAGCAACCATTGAAGACGGATTCTTGGTGTTGCGTGTTGACTTGCGCCCGCCCGACGCCAAAGCGTGAACAAAGTAGCGCGTGCGGGAAGCGCAATCAGCGCTCGCGCTCAAGTGTTTCCTATTAGTGGAGTTTTGCTGGCGAACCTTGCTTGGGGTATTGGTCCAATTCTGACTGTTGCAATCGACATGTCGGTTAACTCAACAATCTTTTACAGAGTCACCATGTGGCCGTTCGTTCTGTATTTCATCGCACGAAACAGAAAAGCGGAAATTAGTTTGCGCATTTTGCGAAGCGCACTTGTTCCAGGAATCTTTTTTGGTGTGTCCACCATCTTCGGTTTTATGTCCTTCACCAACACATCCATTGCCAATGCCACTCTCATTGGCAGCACGTCTTCGGCAATGATGCTGTTCATTGCGCCAACATATTTGAAGGAAAAGATCACCAAATTGCAAGTGCTGTGCGCCTTCAGCAGTTTCTGCGGAGTTGCGCTCGTGGTCATCGCTGCCGGTGGCGGTGGAGGAGCAACGGTGTACGGCGACAGCCTTGCCCTCATCAATGCTGTGCTGTGGACTGGCTACTTTGTGGCCACGAAGAAGATGCGAACGGAAGGTTTCAACACCTGGTCATTCATGTTCAGCATCGCACTCATCCAGGCTGTACTTGCAGGTGGCTGGGCGCTGGTCACAAGTAAAGACCTCACTTCAATTTCGCGTCACGATTTCTTGTTAGTGCTCATCATGACGCTCATTCCAGGAACTGTCGGTCACACCGCAATTGTGTGGGCACATAGATTTGTTGCCGCATCAACCTCTTCACTGATTTGTTTGCTTGGCCCGGTTATCTCCATGTGTTTCGCATGGATGATTTTCGACCAGCGAATTAAGCCATGGCAAATGGTCGGAGCGGTCATTGTGCTCACGTCTCTGGCTGGGGTAGTGCGATACGGCACGTCGGAAGCAGCCAAAGCTGACGTGTTGAGGAATGCAGACCCCCTGCTAAACTCAAATCCGTAATACATGCGGACGTGGCTCAGTTGGTAGAGCATCACCTTGCCAAGGTGAGGGTCGCGAGTTCGAATCTCGTCGTCCGCTCCAGTAGTTCCAGAAGTCGTGGGTTA
>CANIHL010000092.1 GCA_947467375.1 Acidimicrobiaceae bacterium
AGCGAAGCCATTGCAAATCCTGAATGTATTGCAGTCATTGCCGCGATGGATGAACTGCGCAGGTAACCCCGATAGGCTGACGCCCGTCCTTCCGAGGTAGCTCAGCTGGCAGAGCAACGGACTGTTAATCCGTGGGTCGTGGGTTCGATCCCCACCCTCGGAGCGAAAGCTCTCATCACGCGTGCCATCGCGTGAGCAATGCTGTTATGCGGGCCAGTAGCTCAGTGGTCAGAGCAGGGGACTCATAATCCCTTGGTCGTGGGTTCAATCCCCACCTGGCCCACTAAGAGTTACAAGTGAAGACGAAGCCTATTTCGTGATTGTTGCAGAGACCGTGATCGCACCGGTTGGACCTACTCCACGAAATGTTCGAAAATTCAATTTTGTAGAAGTACCTTCATCGAAGTCTACTTTCCAAGTCCATTCCGTGACATTGATCGCAGAAGCATTTGTGCAGTCGGTTCCTATGTGGCTTGTAGAAGTCGCACGTTGCACCCAGCCGTTTGATCTGGTTTGAATGTCCATGTATGTTGCACCACCCGAACCAGCACATAACCAAAAAGTGTAAATCTGCCCAAATTTCAAATTAATATTTCGATTAATCCATACGTTAATTCGGGTTGGGCTATTCGGTGCGGTTGTTGACGGAGAAGCAGCAATTGTGCTGGAGCTCATTTCAGATGATGCTTTACTCTGGAGTGACTCTATTTCGCAGATAATTCCGTCATTGTCGGAGTCCAATTCCGAATTAGCTAAATAGAGATTGCGCGAAATTTTTGCAGGGTATTCACCTGCAGTCTTTTTTCCCAGAGCTATCCCGAAGAGATACTTCTGTCGAAGAAGTCTGCACGATGAATACGATGGAGTTCCATAATTCTTCAAAGATTGAGCACTTGTGCTTATCGGAAAAAATGTGAAAGTTATAACAAAAAAAAAAGAAATGCACTCGAAATTGGGATGATCCTTTTTTCTAACATTCAGCACCAATGCTTTCTGGCATATCCGCGTTGGGCTCGTCGCCTCAGCTGGAAGCCTTGTATTTAATTCGCGGGTGCAACATGAGGAAGTCAACCAATTCGTAGGCCCATGAACGCAGAAATTCATGCTCAATTCCCTTGTAGACATTTAGTCGAACCTCGGTCCCATACGAGCAACTCCAAGCGGAGGTTTCTATCGCATTCATCTCTAAGGGATCATCTTGGGTAGGCGTACAGCCAAACATCCCTGCTGAAGTGAGAATGCTTCCGCGAACCGGTGGAGTGCTGTACTGCCCACCTCCAAGTAACGGAATTGCGTCGTCGAGATCGCCATGTAAATGAATAATGGAAACTGGGGCAACAGGGCTACAGGGATCTTGCATCAATGTTCCAGAAACGACTCCGATTGCTGTAACCACGCTTGCTAGATCGCAGGCAAGCTTGTATGCCATCATCCCTCCTGCAGAAAAACCAACAGCCCAAATTCGACTTTCATCGACAAAATAATTCTTTTTAACCTCTTGAATTATGGCCTGTATAAATTCAACGTCGTTTATGTTTGCAACCATTGCTGAAAGGCAGCAGGATCCAGAGTTCCAAGTTGGATTTGAGTTGACTTCATCGCCCCAGCCCAGTGGAAAAATACCAACATATTTGTACTCGCTCGCTAACGCACCGAATAGAAATTGATCTCGGAATGAAGCAGGTGATCCGTTGATTCCATGAAGTCCAATAAGGATCGGTAAAGGTGTCGTTGGATCGTATGAATCTGGAGCAACAAGGAAGTACTGCCTTGTTGTTTTCCCTTCTACTGTTAGGTAATGGAGCGAAGGATAAGTGTCATCAATTGAATCTGTATAGACAACTTGCGGGATTTGTGGAATAAGCAATTGTGTTGCATTGCTTCCGAGTTCGCTTTTGGGCATGGGTATTGGTTTAGGCAACTTTGTCGCTGGTTTGGATTTCTTGATTTGATATGTTGATTTGACTTGGATTTTGATTGTTTTCAAATATCCTGAGCCAACTTTTGCTAAGTCTGTAGTTAGCTTCCCAGAAACGCAGTAGTGAGTTACCGATACACCATCTATGTTGGTCTTAAGCAACCTGTTTGAATTACAGGAAGATATAACCGGCGCGTGCTGGATTTCGTTGGATAAATGTTGTAGCTGTGTTGGTTGGGTAAATAACAACCATGCGCTGAACAGCATTTTTGAGACTTGGACGCCAATCACATCACTGAGGGTACTCTGGGTTGTGCTTGTCCGGGTATAGACGATCACATTTGGTCCCTCAGACTTTGACTTCCGAGATAATGGATGGCAGGCTCGCAACTATGCAATTTGATGTAGCAGTTATTGGTGGAGGTCCAGCAGGTTCCTCGGCTGCCATCACGGCTGCACGCGCAGGCCTTCGAGTGTTGCTTGTTGAAAAAGGGCCGTATGGTCGCGACAAAGTGTGTGGCGATGGCCTAACGCCGCGGGCCATTGCCGCGTTAGATGAATTGAAGATCGATTACTCGGTAGCGCATCGAATTGATGGCCTGCGCATGATTGCCGGAAAAACCCAGCGTGAGTTGGCGTGGCCAACACCATCGCGTTTTCCAAATCATGGCGCAGTATGGCCACGCCAGAAGTTTGACAATCACTTGCTTGAAGTTGCCATTGCGTCTGGTGCTGAGGTTCGATTCGAATCTGAGGCATTGCCAGTGCTTGAAGGGGACCGGGTAACTGGTGTGCAAGTTGGTAGCGAGGTCATCAAAGCATCGCTTGTCGTTTTGGCAACAGGTGCACAAGGTGCAGCTGCAAAAATGCTTGGTGCGGTTCGCGATCCAGACGAAACATTCGGACTAGCAATTCGTGCCTATGCGCCAACACCTCGCCATGCAGAGCGCCACCTTGAAGCGTGTCTCAGTTTGCGCGACGAACACGGAACACCTGTGCCTGGTTACGGATGGATGTTTCCTGCTGGAGATGGCACAGTGAACATTGGTGTTGGAGCGCTTAGCACCATGAAGGGTTTCAAGAAACTCAACCTCAACACGTTGCTCGACCAATACGCATCAATTGTGCGCGAACCGTGGTCGCTTGGTGACTATATAGATAAGCCACGTGCGTGGCGCTTGCCAATGAGTTGCGTGCGCCGACATGGCCCAGGTTGGGTGGCTGTTGGCGATGCTGCAGGCTTTGTGAACCCGATGAACGGCGAAGGCATTGACTATTCGTTGGAGTCTGGAATGCTCGCGATCTCGTGCTTTGTGGAAAACCCAGAAACCGCAACCGTTGAATATGACAAGCGTGTGGGCGAGCGGTTTGACGCCTTCTTGCGCACTGGTCGCAGATTCAGTTTCATCATCGGGCATCCGTGGTTGTTGAAGCCGGGTCTTCGAGTGGCGGTGGGTTCGCAAACAGCAGCCGACATTACGCTTGCCGTGATGGGCAATCTCATCGATTCCTCAACACCAGGTGCGGCTGGCCGTGTGATGCGATTTGCCGATAATGCATTGCGTATTGCAGACCCTCTGTTGCGCCGCACCCGTGCAAAGGCGTAAGCCCTCGTTGTCTACAGTTTGCGCATGACCACTTCGTCGTTGCGCTCGCCGCTTGTTGGAACAGTGGTCGCCGTAAAGGTCGCAGTTGATGATGTGGTTTCAGCTGGCACAGAACTGGTGATTATTGAATCCATGAAGATGGAGCACCCTGTAGTGGCCGAAATTGCGTGTCGAATTTCTGGAATGTTTGCGACTGTTGGAAAAACAGTGAGTGAAGGCGAGGTCCTTGTTGAGTACGTCGCAGAAAGCGTTTCGCAAAATACAGATGTCGCTTCGGTTTCTGCTTCAGGGCAGCGCGCCGACTTGGAGCAATTGCAAAGGCGTCAACAGCTGCTGCTGGATTCATCGCGTAGCGAAGCGGTAGCAAAACGTCATGCACGAGGTCAACGCACTGCCCGCGAAAATGTTGCCGACCTAATAGACGAGGGAACGTTTGTTGAGTACGGAAGTTTTGGCGTTGCTGCTCAACGTAGTCGCAGGAGTGAAGAGGACCTTATTGCCAATACTCCCGCAGATGGTTTAATTACCGGACTTGCAAAAATCAACTCTGAAATGTTTGGTGCAGAGAACACGAACTGCGCAGTAGTTGCTTACGACTACACGGTGCTTGCGGGTACGCAGGGGTTTATTAATCATCGCAAGAAAGATCGCATCTTTGAAGTTGCGAAACGAAACATGACTCCAGTGGTGTTGTTCGCCGAAGGCGGTGGTGGTCGACCGGGTGATACTGACGCACCAGGGGTCGCAGGTCTCGATGTCATGTCGTTTGCGTCGTTTGCGCAGCTCTCCGGACTCGTTCCTTTAGTTGGCATCGCGTCGGGTTATTGCTTTGCGGGAAATGCGGCGTTGCTTGGTTGTTGCGATGTGGTCATTGCTACAGAGAACTCGAACATTGGAATGGCTGGGCCAGCAATGATTGAAGGCGGCGGACTCGGGGTTGTGAAGCCAACCGATATCGGGCCAATTGGAACTCAAGTTGCTAACGGTGTTGTGGATATTCGAGTTGCCGATGAAGTGGAAGCCGTTGCGATTGCCAAGAAATACTTGTCGTACTTTCAGGGTGCAACAAAATGGTTCAGCCGTCACAGCGACGAGGCATTGCGGGAACTTATTCCCGAGCAACGCACTCGCGTATATGACGTGCGAACAGTGATTCACACTCTTGCCGATATTGATTCGGTTCTTGAACTTCGATCTGAATTTGGCATCGGCATCGTTACTGCGTTCGCGCGTATTGAAGGCAGGCCTGTTGGCATCGTTGCGAATAATCCCGCACATCTTGGTGGCGCAATTGATACTCCAAGTGCAGACAAGATGGCACGGTTCGTGCAACT
>CANIHL010000093.1 GCA_947467375.1 Acidimicrobiaceae bacterium
CCGAGTTGTTCGAACGCGATGGTTCCGTCTTTCCAGTTGTTGATGCGCGCATCGCGCTTTTCCCAGACCACTTGGTCGTATGGGTGCACACCAGGTGAGGTGAACTTGCGGCCGATGCCGATGGTGAGACGCTCTGGTGCGAGTGACATGTTGCTTTGCCTTCCGTATTTTGAATGTATAAAACCGCTTAAATCCTTGTATCCACTGGCTCTGGAGGGATCTCCAAGGGGGTCAGAACATCCACTGGTTGGCGTCTCTTTCGAGACCACAACATGTTGTGGTGAAACTGTCCCCTTTGCAGATCCGCCCACAACTGGTAGGGAATGATTACAGCATTGTAATTACCCCTTGTCAATCATCCTCGTGTTCTGCGACCACCTTCTGAGCCTTACTGGATAAGGGCTTGAGGCCCTCGCGCAAATTGACATAAAAAAGTCATAAATGACTTCGAAACGTCTCAATGCAGCGTTGAACCGAATGATACGGGGTTACCCCTGTGGGTAGGAAGTGGATAACCCTGTGAATTAAAAAAATTTACTGTGGAAACCCTTGTGGATTGTGGCTTTTATCGGTGGACAACCCACCCACAACCTGTTGATAACTCTTAGCCAACCGGTGTGATGGTGACCGGAATGCCGTTCATCACCGAATTTCCCGAAAGTGGGTCCATCTCATTTTCGTCGGTGAGCACATTCGAGTTCACGCCGGCGCGCTTCGCGGCGACGTTCATGCGTGTACCACTCATGTCATGTCCCCATCCGTGCGGAAGGCTGACAACACGTTCGCGAATGTCGCTGGTAAATTCAACAACTGCATCTACTGCACCAACTCTGCTGGCAATGCGCGCAACACTTCCCTCTTTCACACCAACACGTTGTGCATCGTTCGGATGCATTTGCAAAGTGCAACGTGCTTTACCTTTCACCAACACTTCAATGTTGTGCATCCATGAATTGTTTGAACGCAAGTGACGACGACCAACAAGCACTAATTGTTCATCGTTGAATTCAGTCATTGACTGAGCAAGGCGAGGCAAGTCGGCAAGCAATGGTGCTGGTGCCAATTCAACTTTTCCACTTGGTGTGCGCAGTGCTTCTGGAATGCGCGGCTCGAGTGGGCCAAAGTCAATGCCGTGCGGGTGTTGCTTCATGTGCGTGAGGCTGATGCCGCTTGGGTTCGCACCGAATCCGTCGCCGTATGGCCCAGTGCGCAACATGAGGTCGAGCATGCGGTCTGCACCGCGCGCACCAGTGGCATCAAGTTGTTCACGAATCTGTTCTGCAGTAAGTCCATTCGTTGGCGACGTTGAATCTTTGGTGATGCTGCCAATGAAGGCATCGAGTGTGAAGTCATCAACGACTGCAACATCGACGTTTGCGCCCATGCCTTGTGCAATGCCTGCAAGCTTCAACAGAATTTCCCACTCGTCTGGTTGGTCTGCTGCGCGCTCGAACACCGGCTCGCTGTAGTTGGCAACGTTGCGTACCGAGAAACCGGTGAACACCAAGTCGAAGTGGCTGCGTTCCAGTTGTGAAGGCGAAGGCAAAATGACATCGGCATAACGCGTGGTCTCATTCAAATAAATATCAACTGACACCATGAACTCAAGTGACTTCATGCTTTCTTCAAGCGCAAGCGTGTTTGGTGTAGACAACACCGGGTTTCCACCTGCAGTAATGAGCGCCTTTATTTGTCCTTCACCAGGCGTGGCAATTTCTTCTGCCAACACGCTCACTGGGTATTCACCAAGTGCTTCAGGAAATTTGCGCACCCGCGAATGTCCGCGACCAATGGAGAAACCTTTGCCTGTTCCCTTTTGGCCGCGCGTTGTTGGCCCGCCTGCAGCAGGCATGGTGAACATCACTCCGCCTTCGCGGTCGAGGTTGCCCGTAATGGTGTTCACCACATCGACCAACCAACTTGCCGTGGTTCCGAAACTAACCGTGCACGTTCCTATGCGGCCATACACCAACGCTTTGTCGGCAGCTGCGAATTCGCGAGCAATGCGCGTAATGGTTGCCGCATCAAGGCCCACTGCTTTTTCAACAGCAGTTGCGGTGAATTGCTTCAACGCTGCAGGCAACACATCGAGCCCTGCAACATGAGGGCGAATGTGATCGCCAACGTTGGCTAAGCCTTCTTCAAAAATGGTGTTGGCAATTGCAGCCAGGAACAATGCGTCCGCACCAGGTCGAATAGCCAACCATTCATCGCAATGTTCTGCTGTCTTGCTCTTGCGTGGGTCGACTACTACTAACTTGCCGCCGCGTTCACGCATGGCTTCAAGTCGACCCGGGAAGTCTGGCGCAGTGCACAAGCTTCCGTTCGAGTCGTATGGGTTTGCACCCAACATCAAGATGTATTGCGTGCGATCCAAATCGGGAATGGCAATTGAAGCCGGCGTGCCAAACATGTAACCCGAACTCACTTGCTTTGGAAGTTGATCGACAGACGACGCACTAAAACGTTGCTTGGTGCCGAGTGCCTGCAACCACACGCGGTTGTAAATGAGTGGAGCCAAGTTGTGTGCGTTTGGGTTTCCTAAATACGCGCCCACCGCACCGCGACCATGTTTATTAATGACACCCATGAGGCCGCGATCAACTTCTTGCCACGCTTCATCCCAACTCACCTCAACATGCACTCCATTGCGCTTCACCAACGGCTTGCGCAAACGATCGGGGTCTTCGTGCAGTTGCTTCAGCGTGCTGCCCTTAGGGCAAATGAAACCTTTACTAAATACATCGTTGCGATCGCCACGAATGCGCGACACTGCTCCGTCTTTCACGGTGATTTCCAAACCGCACGTTGCTTCACATAAAGGGCATGTTCGATAATGGGTGCGCTCGTTTGGCGTTTCAGGCATGGCCATATCGTGCCACACGTAACGCCATCAGCCATATGCTGAACGCAATGCAACGCCTGTTCCCCAACCCAGTGGCTTCGCTTTCAGTATCTGATGCATATGGCGTTGCCCGCACTCGGATAGATGTTGGTGGCGGCAAGTCGCGCCCCACAATTGGCATGTGCATGGTGCACAGCATCGATGGCAGCACCGTGGTTGAAGGAAACTCTCGCGCCCTTGGCAGCCCTGGCGACTTGGCGGTATTGCTAGGCCTTCGCGCGCTTGCCGACGTGATCATTGTGGGCTCAAGCACCGTAACTATTGATGATTACGGCCCGCCAAGCAAGCCCGGTTTACGTGTTGGTGTGGTTACTCGAAGCGCAAACATTGACGCAGCAAAACCGTTGTTTACCAGTGGCTCTGGCTTCCTCATAACTACTGAAACGGCAACAACTCCTGCGGGTGTCGAATGCGTTCGTGCGGGAACTACCGAAGTGAATTTGGCTGAAGCAGTTACACAGTTGCAAGGCAACTTTGCGCAACTTGAAGGCGGACCAACACTAAATGCCGCAATGCTTGCAGCCGACTTGGTGGATGAAATCAACGTAACCATTAGCGCCAACATGGTGGGTGGAAATGGCCCACGATTAACAAACGGTGCGCCAGACGTATTAAAGCGATACCAACTTGCACACGTGTGCGAAGAAGATGGCTTTTTGTTTTTGCGCTACACGCGCTAACAACTACGCGCGAGCGGTGGAGTGCTTTTGCAACAACGCAAGTTCGCGTTTGAAGTCTGAAGCATCGTCAAAGTTTTTGTACACACTTGCAAAACGCATGTAGGCAACTTCGTCTACGACGCGAAGTTCATCGAGCACGGCGTGCCCAACATCGCTCGAAGTGACGTCGCCACCTTTCAAGCGCAACTTGTCTTCAATGCGCTCGGCCATGTCGATAATGGCAAGGGCGTCCACTGGGCGGCCCTTCACTGCGGCTTGAATTCCGGCGATCATTTTGGCCCGATCGAAAGGCTCTTTGCCCCCACTGCGCTTCAGTACGTGCAGTGGTACTTCTTCCAAACGCTCGTAGGTGGTGAAGCGATATGCGCACTGCGGACAACTGCGGCGTCGGCGAATTGCGCTGCCTTCTTCCGACATCCGTGAGTCAATGACTTTGGTGTCGTCGTGAGAACAACTTGGGCAATGCACTTCTGAGACAGTACTACCTGTCATATATCAATGTGAGCGATTACGGAATGAGTACGCGCTGACCAACACTGATGCTGTCGCCATTCATACGCACCAATTCGTCGACAAGTTCTGACGTGTTGGCCTGTGGTGCAATGCGATTGGCAATGGCCCAGAGGGTGTCGCCACTTTGCGCAACCACGTAATGTGGCTCGGTTTGCTGACCAGCCACAGCTGGATTTGCACTGGCCTTGGTGCCATTAAAACCGAAAGTACCAACGGCGGCGATAGCCACGGCAATGGCCAACACGCCTACCCTGCGGCGGCGGTACACGGCCTGAGCCGGGCGAGGCATGGCCCGAACGTATGCCGAACGGACTGCTGGGTGATGTGGGGAGTTGAGGTAGTGGATTGTTGCGGCCATGATGAGTTCCTTTGTTTGTAGGGGTTTTATGGGGGTTTCGAACTGGTACTTCCACCATAGCGAACGGGTGTTCGTAGTTGTTGGATTTAGGCGAACATTTGTTCTCCGA
>CANIHL010000094.1 GCA_947467375.1 Acidimicrobiaceae bacterium
AAGAACAAGGTGAACTCACGCGAGCGTCTTGAGTTGAAGAAGTACGACCCAGTCGTACGCAAGCACGTCATCTTCAAAGAAGAGCGTTAAACCGTTCAGCGCTTTATGCGCTGTTACAACGAAGCAAGGACTTGTTGAAAGTCCGCAATTACATCTGTTGCAGATTCCAGTCCTACAGACACGCGCAACAATCCTTGGGTAATTCCTGACTTCTCTTGATCTTCTGGCGTAACACCAACATGGGTGCTGCTTGCCGGGTGACAAATAAGCGACTCTGGTCCGCCAAGTGACACAGCTGGACGAACGAGTTTCAATCCGTCAACAACTTTGCGTGCTGCGTCTTTGCCGCCAACAACTTCGAAGCTGAGCAGCGATCCAAACTGGCGCATTTGCTTGGCAGCGAGAGCGTGTTGCGGGTGGGTAGAGAGTCCTGGGTAATGCACTGCCGAAACCGACGGGTTCGAAACTAGACGCGAAGCAAGTTCCATTGCGGTTGTGCACTGGTGTGCAAGACGAACTCCAAGAGTGCGTATTCCTCGTAGGCCATTCACCGCGTCGTATGGAGATGCGGTAGCGCCGTGAAGCACTGCGTATGACCAAATGGCATCAATCAAATCTTTCTCACCAGCAACAACACCAAGCGTTGCGTCGTTGTGTCCAGCAATGCCTTTGGTTGCAGAGTGCACAACAAGCGAAACACCGTGTGCAAGTGGGCTTTGTCCAAGCGGAGTAGCAAGCGTGGAGTCGACAACGGTGTACGGGCCCTTAATGCTTGCAAGTTCGCTGAAATCAACAACGCCCATCTGTGGGTTCGAAGGTGATTCGGCAAGTACCAACATGGTCTTGCCTGGCCTCACTGCAGCTGTAAATGCTCCTGGCTTCGAACCATCTACAAAAGTGACGTCAATACCAAGTCGTTTGCATGGGCCATTAAGGAAGGAAACTGTTCCGCCATACAACTGGCTTTGAGCAACAATGTGATCGCCCGTTGAGCACAGCGCAAGAATGATTGACGTAATCGCGCCCATTCCCGAACCAAATGCAAGCGCATCTTCCGCGCCTTCAAGTTCAGCAATTGCGCGTTCAAAGTCTCGAACCGATGGGTTCGAATAGCGGGCGTAATTGCCTGTTTTATGAATTGAAGTAGCAGCTTTGCTGGTTTCGTCCATTCCGCTTGACTGCCAAGTAGTACTGGTCCAAATAGTGGGGGACAAAGCGCCCGAAGCGTCGCGTCCTGAAGTGATTGCAGTGGTCTCTGGCTGCTGTTCTGGCACCTCTTCAGCGTAATGAAATGCAGTGCCCGCAAGAGGGCTATTTAGATGTGGGGCAGTACTTCTTTGCCAATGAGATCCAGGTGATCGAGGTCATCAAGATCCAGAATCTGCATATAGATGGTCTCTGCTCCAGCCTTTTTCCATTCGCCGATTTTGGCCAGTATCTCATCTGGAGTTCCGCATAAACCGTTGGCACTCAATTCACCAACGTCTCGACCGATCTTCTTGGTGCGTCGCTCTACTTCGTCGGCGTCAGCTCCACACACGGTGGTTTGAGCCACGGTGTATTTCAGCGTCTTGGGGTCACGACCGATTGAGGTGCACGCTTCGCGAACTCGCGCACACTGTTCAACAAATGCATCACTATTCACAAACGGCATGTTGAATTCGGTTGCAAACTTCGCAGCCAACATCGGGGTCTTCTTCGCTCCGCGTCCACCAACGATTACTGGAATACGCGACTGAACAGGTTTAGGAAGTCCCGGAGAATTTTCCAGGTTGTAGTGAGCGCCTTCGAAGCAGAAAGTTTCGCCTAATGGTGTGTTCCATAAGCCGTTGATGATGTGTAGTTGTTCGCCAAGAATGTCGAATCGTTCGCCGAGTGCAGGGAAGCGGAAGCCGTATGCCTTGTGTTCTGCTTCGTACCAGCCAGCTCCAAGGCCAAGCTCAACTCGACCATTCGACATGGCATCAACATTGGCAACACTGATAGCAGTAATTGCTGGGTGACGAAACGTTATTGAGTTCACCAATGTGCCAAGGCGAATGGTTGAAGTCTCGCGCGCAATTCCTGCGAGTGTTGTCCACGCATCTGATGGTCCTGGAGCTCCATCAACATCTCCCATCTTCAAGAAGTGGTCTGAGCGAAAAAATGCATCAAATCCAAGTTGCTCTGCGCGCTGTGCAATCGCGAGTAATTGTGTGTAAGAAGCGCCTTGTTGAGGCTCGGTAAAGATGCGAAGTTTCATCTGGATGATCGTAGGTGCCGCCTTTGCCTGTAGCCTGAATAGGTAGTTTTCACTACGGCGACGTGGCCGAATGGTTAGGCATGGGCCTGCAAAGCCCCGTAACCGGGTTCGATTCCCGGCGTCGCCTCAAATAGTTACTAGGTGTATTTTCATGAAACCCTTTATTCAGTGGAATGTGTTGCACTGGGCGACACTCAACCGAACTGAAATGCACGGAAAAAATCGGGCAAGAATCGGGCAAATCGGGCAAGAATCGGGCAAGGGTTTTCATTCGCCAACCTTTCGTTTGCGTAACGACTTCGCCAACGCGTTCATGCCTGCACTTGCTTCTTGTGGCATTGCGTGACCGTAACGATTCAGCGTGAAGGCAAACGACGTATGACCTGCCACACGTTGCAAAATGTGCGGTGAAAGAAACGGTGCAAGCGCGGTAATTGCCGTATGGCGTGAAGCGTGCATATTGAATGCAGGCACATTCGCACGACGAAGCAAAGCGTTGTACCGCCTTCGATATGACGAAATATGGGTTGGCTTGCCATTGGGTTCGGTCACAATGGCACAGTTCGCCAAGTCACCACCAACCCAGCCTTCACCAGCAATAAGGCGTTCTTGACGCTGGGTGTTACGCCATGAGCGTAGAAACGCAATGGTGTCGTCGTCTAACGGTATTTCACGCCGACCAGCCGCAGTCTTTGGGGTAGTGACAATTTCAGCGTTCCCGGCACGAACGCGATTATGACGAACGCGAATGCACTTGTTGTCAAAGTCAACGCATTGCCAAGTTAGACCTAGCATTTCACCGCGACGAACCGTTGAAAGAAACTGAACCCACCAAATAGCCTCAAACCTGTCACCGTCGGCGGCCGCCAAAATTGAGCCAAGTTGTTCATGCGTGAACCAGTTCATTTCTTTCGCTTCAATGCGTGCAAGTCGCACGTTTTCGCATGGATTACCTGCAACACGTTTCAGCTCTACGGCATAGGTCAAACACGCACGCAAAACGCTGAATATATTGCGTGTTGACTTAGGGCTTAGTGGCTTACCAATTCGAGTATTGCCACCGAACCCACCGCCAGTCTTGCCGTGCGTTTCTAGTTCGTTTACCCATGTTTGTATTCGGCTTGTGGTGAGATCGCGTAACGCAATTTCGCCTAGTTTCGGCAGTATGTAAGCGTTCAACGCGTTGGTGTAACTGGCGTGCGTTGTTGCTTCAATTTCTTTGGCAACAACGGTGAGCCATTCGTTTGCGTGTTCATGCAACGTAATTCGTGAAGCCTTGATGACACCACCGATATTGCGTGTGCGTCGTTGTTCGGCTTCATAATCTTGCGCGTCACGCTTTGTAGTGAAGCCACGTTTGCGTACGGCTTGGGGTTTGCCGTCAACGGTGAGCGATAGGCGAACTTCATAGTTGCCTTCGGATATTTTACGAATGCTCATTTCTTGCCCTTCTTTTGTGGAAGTTTGCCTTCATACCCAGCCGAACTAAGCCGTCTATACAACGTCATTCGGCTAACACCTAGTTCGTCGCTGGCACGCTTTACCCAGTCGGGTACACCGTCGCGTTGAAGTTGTTCAACTAGGCGAAGTGCGCGTTGTGCTTCGTTTTCTTGTGGCGAATTGTTTCGTTGAGTGTTCTTGGTGATTCGTCGAACGCCGTCTATCGGTATGGGTTGCTTGCGTTGTGTCTCGTCAATGACCCAACCAAAGTCGTCGTCTTTTGTGAGATAGATGGCGGCCGAACGAATGGCTTGTTCAAGTAATTCAGGTAAATGCAATTCGCGCAGACCCGTTGAATGAATTGGTTGGTTGACGCGTGAAATCTCTAGTTGAAGTATCGCGAGCGTTGTTGAATCAGTTGGTTGACCAACCGTGAAACCAATTTCGTAGGGAAGCGAACCGTCGTCAATAAGAACTTGAAACTTTTGCGGTACTAACCAAACCTCGTCAGCCTTGCCGGGATATGCGATTCCTGGTGTCTGCCGTGTGATCGGTATGAGTGTTTTCAATTTCATGGCTTGCCCTTCGTACCAAAATGCCTGCACCTCGTAACAAGGACTGTATCACACGGTACAAACTGTGTATGTCGGCAAAAACGCCAAGACATGAAAGGCAACCAAATGAACCCCCAACCCCCAGCGGAATACGGCTTTATCACCGTTACCCAAGCGGCTGAAACCCTCAAAATAAGTCGGGCGCA
>CANIHL010000095.1 GCA_947467375.1 Acidimicrobiaceae bacterium
AAGATTCACACCATCTTTGAGGGCACCTCAGAGATCCAGCAGCTGGTTATTTCACGCGCCATCTCGGGCCTACGCATCGAGTAAAACAACTCAGTAGCACCGCGCAGTCGAGTCGTGTCACAATAAAGAGATGACAACACCTGTTTCAGTATCTGTAGAAATCAAAGCACCAGTAGAAAAAGTATGGGCAATGATTACCGACTTGACTCGGATGGGTGAGTGGTCGCCTGAAAACAAAGGCGGAGAATGGGTTAAAGGTGCAACGAGGGCAGCCGTTGGTGCTTCATTCAAAGGCAAGAATGGCAATGGAAAAAAGAATTGGTCAACTTCGGTGAAAGTTAATGCGCTTGAAGCCGAACGTAAGTTTTCGTTTGGTTTGATGGTATTTGGAAAAAAATGGTGCGATTGGGTGTACGAACTAGAGCCAACTGCCGAAGGATGTCGCGTAACCCACAGTTGGATTGATCATCGTGGCAAAGTTTCAGCAAAATTAGGCAAAGTTGTCAGCGGCGTTGCTGATCGCGCAACACACAACCGAAAGAACATGGAAGTGACGCTGCAAAACTTGGCGAAGGCTTGCGCCTAACAAGACGCAGCTAGCTGTTGCCAATTTCGCGCGCAGTAACAAATGCCGCAACGCAGGTATCAATGTCTGCCTTCGTGTGGGTTGCACATACTTGCACTCGAATGCGAGCTTTGCCCATTGGCACAACAGGGTAAGAAAACGCCACAACGTAAATACCAAGTTTGAATAGCTCTGCAGCCATGCGCACGGCTTCGTGTTCGTCGGCAAACATGACCGGAACAATCGGATGTTCGCCAGGGAGCAACGTGAATCCAGCAGCAGCCATTTGATCGCGGAAATACTTGGCGTTTTCACGGAGAGTTTCTCGGGTGTTGGCGCCTTCGGCAACAAGGTCGAGAGCAATAAGCGAACCTGCAACCACGGTTGGTGGAATGGAGTTGGAGAACAAATACGGGCGAGCGCGCTGACGAAGCAAGTCAACTATTTCTTGGTGCGCCGAGATGTAGCCGCCAGATGCGCCGCCTAATGCTTTACCGAGTGTTCCAGAGATGATGTCAACACGGTCACGAACGCCAAACTTTTCTGGAGTTCCAGCGCCTGTTGCGCCAATGAACCCAACAGCATGCGAGTCGTCCACCATGACCATTGCTTCATATTTGTCAGCAAGATCGCAAATTTCCTGAAGCGGAGCAAATGATCCGTCCATGGAGAACACGCCGTCGGTGACAATAAGTGTTCGTCGTGCACCTTTGGCAGCAACAAGTTGCGCCTCGAGGTCGGCCATGTCGCGGTTCTTGTAGCGGTAACGAGTTGCCTTGCACAAACGAATTCCGTCAATGATTGAGGCGTGATTTAGCTCGTCTGAAATTACGGCATCGTCTTGGTCGAGGAGTACTTCGAATACCCCTCCGTTTGCATCGAAGCACGAAGGAAACAAAATAGTTGCATCGGTTCCCAGCAATGCGGACAAACGTGCTTCAAGTTCGTCGTGTTGCGTTTGAGTTCCGCAAATGAAGCGCACGCTGGCCATGCCAAAGCCGTTGATGTCGAGCGACTCTTTGGCAGCAGAAATAATCGCAGAATTATTGGCAAGTCCCATGTAGTTATTTGAGCAAAAGTTAATGAGGTCTTTTGTGCTGCTTAAAACGTGTGATGCCTGTGGAGAGTCAATCAAACGCTCACGCTTATAAAAACCCGCTGTTTGAATGTCTTCGAGGGTCTTCTTCAGATCGTTTTTAACACTGGTGTACATGCTGTTGCCCTATGACCAATCCATGATGACTTTGCCTGAATTCGAAGATCGCGCTGCAGCGAATGCTTTGTCCCACTCGTTTGCAGGAAAGCGATCGGTGATCACGTCGCGAATGTCGAGGCCCGTTTGAATGAGGGAATTCATTGCGTACCACGTCTCATACATTTCACGACCATAAATTCCCTTAATGGTGATCATGTGAGTCACGAGCTTCGCCCAGTTAATGGAGATTTCTTTGCTTGGCAAGCCGAGTACTGCAATGCGACCGCCGTGGCTGAGGTTGTCCAAAATGTCGGGAAGCGCGGTAGGTGCACCACTCATTTCAAGTGCAACGTCAAAGCCTTCTTTCATGCCCAACGTTTTCTGTGTTGCAGCAATTGAAGAAGTCATTGGATTCACTGCAATGTCAACACCCATTGAGCGAGCAAGTTCCAATCGTGATTCATTGATGTCGCTGACTACTACATAGCGCGCACCAACGTGTCTAGCGACTTTGGCAGCCATGAGTCCGATAGGACCCGCTCCAGTAATGAGTACGTCCTCGCCTGCAACAGGGAAGGTGAGCGCTGTGTGCACGGCATTTCCGAACGGGTCAAAGATTGCACCAAGCTCGGCATCTACTGCTGCAGAGTGAACCCACACGTTGCTTGCAGGAATAACCACGTATTCGGCAAATGCTCCATTGCGATTTACTCCAACACTTGAAGTGTTCTTGCACATGTGTCGGCGGCCTGCTCGACAGTTCCGACAGATACCGCAAATGATGTGGCCCTCACCCGATACCAGCGCACCAATTTCAAGCGAAGTCACTTCTGAACCCAACTCCACAATGCGACCAGAGAATTCGTGACCAATGATGAGCGGAGCATTCACTGCTGATGCAGCCCATGCATCCCACGACTCAATATGAAGGTCGGTGCCGCAGATGCCGGTTTTTTCAACACGAATCTTGACGTCGTTTGGACCTGGAGTTGGTTCTGCACACTCGATCATTTCCAGACCAGGTGCTGCGGATGGCTTAAAAAGTGCGCGCATAGTGGTGCTAATCGTAGTGCCACCTTGGTAGCCCAGATTTATCGAATTGGTTCTAGCCTGCGCCTGTGAACACTTTTCTGAGCAATGCGCTTGATGCCGCAGTCGTGCCTGGCTTTTCCAAAATCGGTTATGCAATTCGCAAACGGCTGGGTAATTGGCAGCCAATTTCGGGGTTCGATCTGCGGGGGAAAACCGTTGTCATCACTGGGCCAACTTCTGGTCTAGGGAAAGAGGTTGCTCGACAGCTTGCGCCAACGGGCGCCAACTTGGTCTTAGTTGCACGTAATGAAGAAAAATGTGCACGCGTAATTGATGAAATAACTCCACTATGCACGGGAAGCAAGCCAGTTTTTGTGCGCGCAGAGATGGGGGACTTGGAATCAGTCCGTAGTGCTTGCGCAGCGATACATCAACAATTCAGTCACATTGATGTGTTGATTCATAACGCAGGTGCGTTGTTGAACTCCCGTCAGGTATCGCCACAAGGAATTGAACAAACGGTTGCATCGCACGTGGTTGGACCTTTCCTGATGACCACACTCCTCCTGCCACTAATGCATGGAGGCCGAGTGGTAACCGTTTCGTCAGGTGGCATGTACACCAGTGGGTTGCCTGCATTCAATAACGGCGAAACGCTTGAAATGCCCACACCTAAATACAACGGTTCAAAACAGTATGCAATTGCAAAACGCGCGCAAGTAACACTGAATGAAATGTGGGCAAATAGCGAAGCACATACTGAATTTGTTGCCATGCATCCGGGTTGGGCTGACACACCGGGAGTGCAAGAAAGTATCCCTGGCTTTCGACGAGTGACTGCGCCAATTTTGCGTTCAGCCAGTGAAGGAGCCGACACCATTGCTTGGCTCGCGGCGGTGAATCCGTTGCCGGGAGCAAGTGGAACGTTTTGGTCTGATCGTGAGATTCGCCCAACGCACAAAACTCCGCAATCAAGAAAACTTGATACGGAAGTTAACCGTCAATCACTTTGGCAGCAGGTAGAGCAGATGAGTGTGCGTCAACAAACGCTTTGAGTACTTCGAAATAGCGTTCTGGTTCGTCGCGGTACACACCGTGTCCAGATTTCGCAAAACGTTCAAATTGAACCAAGTGTTGGGGAAGCGCCTTCACTGTGAGCTCGGCATCGGTAGCTGGAGTCACAGGGTCCAGTTCTCCGGTGATCACCAAAACGGGGTCTTGCACCATTGCTAACTCGGGAAGCAAGTTAAGGACTGGTCCTTCATTCTGGTTGTAGTGAGTAAGTACGTCAGTACTGCGCACGGCACGGTTTCCTTCAAATGGATTCGTGCGGTTTTGCGTATACAGCGGTCCACATATTTTGAGGTATTGCATGGCTGCTTTCGCCATGGCTTCTTCGCTTGGCGCTTCCCAAAAGGTTCGCGCAGCATCGTGTGCTTCTTGCCCGCCAAGTTTTTGAAACATCACGTACATCGCGCTGCGATCGTTATCGGAACGAGTGCTATTGAAAATGTAGGCCTGAGCAAAACCTGGGTGGCGACTCGCCATGCGTTGAGCAACAAACCCACCAAACGAATTTCCAAGAACGAATGGCTTCTCAATTCCTAATGCGTTGCA
>CANIHL010000096.1 GCA_947467375.1 Acidimicrobiaceae bacterium
GCATATGCCTACACACAACCCGTAATTCAATGAATACACGGATTTACATGGCGGAAGGGGGGGGATTTGAACCCCCGAGAGGCTTGCACCCCTGACGGTTTTCGAGACCGTTCCATTCGTCCACTCTGGCACCCTTCCGTTTTGGAAGGCTATCGGCGCTAGTTGCCTGCTCGTTTAGGTTCGAAAAAGTTCTTCAACAACTCTGCAGATTCAAGTTGGAGTACCCCATTAACCACAACTGGATTGTGGTTTAAGCGCGGGTCGGCGCACACGTTGTACAAACTTGACGTTGCACCACCTTTTAGGTCCGCAGCTCCAAACACCAATGTATGAATGCGAGCGTTAATCACTGCGCCTGCGCACATGATGCACGGCTCCAACGTCACTACCAAAGTGCACTCATCTAAATGCCAGGTTCCGAGAGCTGCGGCTGCGTCGCGCAATGCAAGCACTTCTGCATGAGCAGTTGGATCGTTTAATGCTTCGCGTTCATTGTGTCGTGCGGCGATGATTTCGTTTTTGTATACGACCACTGCACCTACAGGCACATCCCCTGACGAAGCAGCCATTTCAGCGTGATCGAGCGCTACCCGCATCGCTGCTTCGTACTCGGTATTCATGGCGGAGGAGGTGGGATTCGAACCCACGGAGACTTGCGCCTCACACGCTTTCCAAGCGTGCCGATTCGGCCGCTCTCGCACCCCTCCCGGGATTGTTTGACGAAGGTTATCGGCAAGGCACGAACGCTTACTCAGCGATATCGTGACTACACGCCTCCGTCGAGTGAGGTGGCGGTCGGGTCCTGTGCAACGGACGCTCGAGAATCAGGTCAGGGTCGGAAGACAGCAGCCTTCATCGGAAACGTCTGAGTGCCGCAGACCACCTGGCCGTCACTTCAGTCGGCGGAGGCGTTCTACCAATTGCGGAGCACCAAGCTTTTCTGCAACTGTCTCAAATCGTTCTGTAGGGCCACTCCATTTCCAATCAGAAATTTCACCAACTTCAACGTCTTGAACCAAGGTGGCAAGTGTTTTGAAGAGTTGAGCATCAGCTCTGTTGGTGCGCAGGGTTGTTGCAAGTTTTTCGGCACCACGCACGGTTACACCGTCGGTTACCCATTGTTCATGATTGTCGGGAATGTTGTCGATGGTTCCGTATTTGGCGAGCACTGTTGATGCACTTTTTGCACCCCAGCCTTGTAAGCCTGGGAAGCCATCGGCGGAGTCTCCGACAAGTCCCAAGTAATCGGCAATGGAAATTGGGCCAACGCCAAACTTTTCTTTCACTGCATCTTCATCGATGATCACGTTGTTGCGGCGGTCCATTTGCACCACGCGCTTGCCCTGCACCACTTGGCCCAAGTCTTTGTCGGGCGTAAGCACAAATACTTTGTGCACTGTGTGGTCTTCGCAAGCCACGCGCACGGCAGATGCAAGGGCGTCGTCGGCTTCGTACTTCTCCATTGCCCATACCATTACGCCAAGAGCGCGAAGGGCGTCTTCCAAAATGGGGATTTGTTCAAGCAGCACGGGCTCCATGCCTTCGCTGGTTTTGTAGCCACTATATAAATCGTTGCGGAAACTTTCAATGACATGGTCGGTGGCAACACCAATGTGGGTTGCGCCGTCTTGTAGCAACTGAATGGTGGAAGTGAGTACGCCAATGGTGCCGGCAAATGGTGGTGGCTGAGAATGTTTCGAGGCTTGGCCGTAGTGCTGGCGATACAACTCGTACGTTCCGTCTACTAAGTGCACGTGCATGGTGCGAACCTACACGCCGAACAACACCACAGCCATGGCGCCGATACATATATATGGTCCAAATGCGATGCGAGTGTTGCGGGTGGCTTTGCGGCTGATTAGTAGGAGTAGTGCAACTACGCCGCCGAGTATGAAGCCCAGTGCCAAGCCTTGAAATACGTATTGGGCGCCGAGATAGCCGAGGAACATGGCTAGTACGGCTGCAAGGCGAACATCACCTGCGCCAATGCCTCGACGTGATGCGAGTGACAGCGCCATGAACGTAAGCAGTGTTGCCGTGAACGACAGCGCCATGACCCCAATTTTGCCCGGTTGGTTATTAGCAATTGCTGCGATTGATAGCAGTGGCCCGCCAATAAATGCTGCGCGCATGGTGACACTGCGCGTAAGGCGATGTGTAGTGATGTCGATGAGCGATTGCTCAATAGACATGGCACACATGAGGCTGTAAGCGAACAGTTCCCATGAAAAATTGAATTGGTTAAGCAGTTGTACTGCAATAGCTGCAGCGATGATTCCTATTGGGATTATGGGAAGTGTGTTCAGTGAGCCGAGTTCGTTGATGCTGCGTTGTGCTCGGCGTGCACGTCGCGTGCCAATGAGAAAACCAATGATTGCGGCAATTGCTAACGCAGACGAATTGATGGGTTACTCCTGCACCAATTCGATCAATGTTCCGAAACTGCCCTTTGGGTGCATGAATGCAACGGTGGTGCCGCGGCTGCCCGGGCGAGGTGCTTTATCGATTGGTGTTGCACCGGCTGCGATCATTGCTGCAAGAGCTTCCGCGCAATTGTTTACGCGGTACCCAATGTGGTGCAAGCCTTCGCCGCGCTTTTCAATTGCCTTTGCAACTGGTGAGTCTGGCCTAGTTGGGGTAAGCAACTGAATGTAGCTTTCTGCCACTTTCAACAAGGCTTCTTCAACGCCGTCAGACTCCACTACTTCGCGGTGGTCAACCGTTGCACCAAACGCGTTTTGGTAATAAGCGATGGCGGCTTCAAGGTCTTTTACTGCAATGGCAATGTGGTCAATTTCGGTGAGCAACATGATTGATCCTTAGCTTCTGCGGAAATGACGAAGGTTCTTTTCGCCAACCTTTTCACGGAATTCTGGGTTGCTAATGCCCATGCCTTCGCGCGGGGCCATGCACAGAACACCAATTTTTCCTTCGTGCATGTTTTTGTGCACTTGGTATGCGGCGTCGCCGGTTTGGTTCAGGTCGAACACCTGCGACAACACTGGGTGAATCATGCCCTTTTGAATAAGGCGGTTGGCTTCCCATGCTTCTCGATAGTTAGCAAAGTGTGAACCAACCAGTTTCTTGAGTCGCATCCAGAAGTAACGGTTGTCGAATTCCATCATGTAGCCGCTTGTTGCAGCACACGTTGCAATGGTGCCGCCCTTCTTGGCTACATACATCGATGCAGCAAAGGTTGAACGACCTGGGTGTTCGAACACAATGTCTGGGTCTTCGCCAACGAGTGCGCGAATGTCGCCACCAAAACGTTTCCATTCTTTTTCGTCGTGCGTGTTTTCGTCTTTCCAGAACTGATAGTTGCCTGCACGACGATCGATGATTGCTTCAACACCCATGCCACGAAGAATTTCTGCTTTGTCGGCCGAACTGACCACACCAATAGGAATACCGCCACCATTCAGTACGTATTGCGTTGCATATGCACCAATGCCGCCAGTTGCACCCCAGATCAACACCACATCACCTTGTTTCATGTGTGCGCCGTTTGGCGAAACGAGCATGCGATAACTGGTGCTGTTGCACAATGCATTTACTGCAGCTTCTTCCCACGACAAATGCTCTGGCTTTGGCATCAGTTGGTTTGCTTTCACCACACTGAGGTCGGCAAGGCCACCGAAGTTTGTTTCGTATCCCCAAATGCGTTGGTTGCTACCAAGCATGGAGTCGTTGTGTGACGATGGGTCTTGATCGTCTACGTGATTGCAATGCACGGTGATTCGGTCGCCAGGTTTCCAGTTGCGAACTGCTGAACCAACACGCAACACCACGCCTGATGCGTCGCTGCCCATGATGTGATACGGAAGATCGTGGCGTTTTGCCCATTCGCTTTCGCGGGCAAGTCGAGTAAGCGCACTAAATGTGGAAATCGGTTCGAAAATGCTGCTCCACACCGTGTTGAAGTTGATACTGCTGGCCATGACGGCAATGAGTGCTTCATCTGGCGCAATTTCTGGTGTTGCTACTTCTTGAATGTGCACGCTCTTGCGAGGGTCTTTGTCGGCTGAAGCCACGCCAGCAAACATTTCTTGATCCTCTTTGCGCACAACGGCCGCGCGGTATGAATCGGGAATTTGCAGGGCAGCAAATGCCTTGGTGTCGGCATTGTTTTCGATGGCTTCGAGGATGCTTTTCATGGGTTAGAGGGTAGTGAGCAAATCCGCCTACGCTCTAGTCATGCCAGGTTCATACATCATCGCCGGAGCCCGTACCCCTATTGGGAAAATGAGTGGAGCA
>CANIHL010000097.1 GCA_947467375.1 Acidimicrobiaceae bacterium
ACAACTCGCTGGCGCATTCCACCGGAGAATTCGTGTGGGTATTGACGTGCGCGATCATTCGGTTGTGGAATACCCACGATTTCGAGCAGTTCAACTGCGCGTTTTTCAGCATCGTGAGTGTTCATGTCTTGATGAGACTGAATCATTTCCACAATCTGATCGCCAACACGATGAACGGGGTTTAAAGCTGAGAGTGGGTCCTGGAACACCATCGCCAAGGAGCGACCACGAACCGAGCGGATCGCCTTCTTTTTCGCTCCGATCAATTCAATGCCATCGAGCTTCACGCTTCCAGTGATCGTTGCACTTTGCGGTAGCAAACCCATAGCGGCGAGAAACGAAACCGACTTTCCTGAACCTGATTCACCTACGACACCAAGTATTTCTCCAGGTGCTACATCAACGTCAACACCGCGAACCGCGCGCAGCTCGCCCATCTGCGTGCTGAAGGTGACTCGAAGGTCGCGGATCTGCAGGATCGAATCTGACATCACTTACCTGCATCCATTCGAGGATCAGTTGCGTCGCGCAGCGCATCACCAATGAAGTTGATACACAAGGAGATGACAACGAGCACGAGACATGGGAAAAGCGCTATCCACCAAAAACCCGTTTGCACCGCTCCCTTAGCTTGACCGACCAGCAAACCAAGCGACGTCGCCCCTGCGCCAGGCTGTGGACCATAGCCAAAGAATGACAATGTCGCTTCGCCGGAAATTGCACCTACAACCGAGAAGGTAAGCGCCACCATGATCGGACCAATGGAATTTGGAAGCAAGTGTCGCTTAATGATGTACGCACGCGAAGCACCAGATGCGCGTGCGGCTTCGATGAACTCTCGCTCCTTCAAAGCAAGAACTTGACCACGCACAATTCTGGCGACGCCCATCCATCCAAAAAAGGAAAGCAGAAAAATGATGAATCGCAAAGAGCTGACATCGCCGATGATGTAGGTCAACCATTTGATCGAACCAAACATGTTGCGAACGACCAACAAGGCAACCAAAAAAGGAAATGCCAGAAACAAGTCGGTAATGCGCATAACGACATCATCAAAACGCCCACCTCGGAATCCAGCGACCGCTCCAACAACGCAGCCAACAAATACCGAAATGAATGCGCTGAAAAGACCGATAAGTAGTGACACTCTGGTCCCGTAAATCAGTCTGCTGTACAGATCTCGACCGATATCGTCCGTGCCCAACCAAGCGAGTTTTGAAGGTGGAAGATATGAGTTTGGTGGTGCTTTAACCGACTGGTTAACCCCATACCGGGCTGTGAGTGGAGACACGATCACAGCAAGTACGAGAAAACTCAGAATAGCTGTGCAGATCAATGCGGCTTTGTGACCGGCAAAACGCCTCCACGCCATTTGGCGAGGACTGAGGGAAACTAACGGTTCATCAATCAAGACGAATCCTCGGATCAAGAACTGCATATGAAATGTCTGCGAGCAGATTGAACAGCAAAACTGAAGCAACAATAATGACCATCAACGGCATCAACAGTGGGAAGTCACCGTTTCCAAAAGCACTCAGGAAGTACTTGCCCGTGCCTGGATAATCGAAAATATTTTCGGTGATGATGAGTCCACCAACAATGGCGCCGATATCTAGCGCCGCAATGGTGATGACAGGAATGAGAGCATTGCGAACTCCATGCCGCATCAAGATACGAAACTCACTAAGACCTTTTGAGCGCGCTGTCCGCATGTAGTCGGAATTCAATACGTCAAGTAGCGACGACCGCATGTACCGGCTGTAAACCGCTATCACCTGAATGGCAACGACAACAGTTGGAAGCGCCATGTGCTTGATCATCAACACCAAATCGAATCCATCTTGACCTGGTGGATATACACCCGATGTTGGAAACAATGAGTTTCCAAACCACTTGCTCCAATAGACAGCGAACACCAACTGCAACAAGATCGCCGAGATATACGGCGGTACCGAAATGCCGACGAAAGCAACAGTGTTAACCGCCACGTCGCGCTTTCCGCCTGGCCGCAGGGCGGCGAAGATTCCTATTCCAAGACCTACCGAAACTCCCACAGCCGTTGCTGCGATTCCTAACCTCGCGCTATTGGCAATGGCATCTTTCAGTTCTGGCCACACTTCGCGGCTTCCCTTGATGCTTCGTGGCCAGTTAAACGTAACGAAATTCTTAAGCCAACTGAAATATCCGGTGACATAGTTCGAACCGAGACCATTCAATTTTTTGTACTGCTCAATTTTTGTGTGCGTTGCACGAGGGTTCGACCGCATATAGCTAGCAAGAGGGTCTGTACCCATTCTTAGTGCGATGTACACCAAGAACGTAACGAGAAGCAATGTTGGTATTGCCCAAGCAGAACGACGGAGCGCGAATCGAAACATTGTTGCCCTCCCTCTCGTCCTTTAACGAAACAATTACACCTTAATTATGCAGACGGTGCGCGACCCGAACCAAATGGAACGAGTCGCGCACCGTACATGCGTACTAGTGAACTAATTGACTAGAGAACCGCTACTACTGGTTCGCCGGTCAACAAGTTTGAAACAACGTACTTGCCGTCGTTGGTGGTGGAGAATGCTCCTGGGCTGACAGGGAATGCTGTCGTCCAGACCATCCACGAAGAGTTTGCGCACTCCGTGATTGGGTTGAGGCACTCTGGCCACTGTTCTGCACCGATGACGATTTTTCCGTCACCATCAACATCTGTCCACTGGTTGAAGTTGATGAATGCTGTGTAGTTGTTGAGCTCAGCATCTACAGGTCCGCCAACTTTGTCTGTGCGCCAGAAGCCCGACTTAGGGAACTGGAACAACGGCAAGAGGACATGATCCTCGGCCATCAAACGAAGGGCTGCCTTGATGTTGTCTGCACGCTTTACCGCGTCCACTTCAACGTCTGCTGCATGCAGCAGGTCTGATGCTTCAGTGTTGCACCAACCCTGTGTGTTCTGTCCAACGTTTTCATTGGCATCGGTTGGGATCTGATCGCACACGAATGACGAAGTGAGGTACGCAGGATCCGGTGGAGCCGTGCTGATGTACATCGCCAAGTCATAGTCAAGTGCTGGCAAACGCTTCTGGAAATAGCAAGCTGCGTCGCAGTTATCAGCCTTTACGTTGAATCCTGCTGCTTGCAGCAATGGAATCAAGTAAGCCTGGGTGCTTTCGCGGCGGGTGTTACCTGTGTTGATCACCCAACGAATTACTGGCGCAACGCCATCCTTCGCCCAGAAACCAGCATCATCTTTTTTCCAGCCTGCATCTTCCATGATCTTTGCGGCGCCTTCAGCGTCATAACTACCTGCGAACTCATCGCCTGCGCAGTAATCACCAGGGGTGATTGGACCACACTGCAACAATGTTCCGGTAGGAGCAATTGGCGTGTAGATCTGTGCGAACAATGCATCGCGGTCAATTGACTTTGAGAATGCTTCACGGAAATTGTCGTCTGCGAAAGGTCCACACTTCTGGTTGAAGTAAAGAGCTTCGTAGTCGCCACCGAATTGAACTGAAGAAGTGATGTTGTCTTGGGCAACTGCTTCTTCGATTCCCTGGTAGTACTGCGGATAGATGAAGTCAACGTCGCCTGCCTTGATTGACGCAATTTCAGTGTCGCTGTCAGCCTTTGGAACCATGACGATCTTTGGTGTAACTGCTTTATCAGTACCCCAATAGTTTTCGTTAGGAACATAGACCAACTGGTCCTTGCTCCATGACTGCATCTTGTAAGGACGGCCTGAGTAAGGAATCATGTCTGCGAAATCGCCAGACACGTCTGCAGTGTTTTCAACTGAAGCAGCCTTAATCAATGCTCCGAACAATCCCTTGTACGGTGCGTAGACAGCCTTCAAAGTGACAACAACTTGCTTGTCGCTTGTTCCTGCTTCTACTGAAGTCACTTGGTCATAACCAGTTGTTGACAATGAACCAGGTGTGTTCAACGAAGCATCCCAAGT
>CANIHL010000098.1 GCA_947467375.1 Acidimicrobiaceae bacterium
AAAAGAAGTTGCACGAGTGGGTTGTTGCCACTCAAGTGCGATAAATCAAGTTCGTTTACCTCGTAGTAATCTGTAGTTCGGTTGAACGTAACCCTGAGAGAATAGGTTGGTCACGTGGAAGAGCTTCGCAGTACGTTTCATAAAGAGATCGAAGAAATTCGCAACGAGGTAATGCAGCTCGGCCAGTCAGTTATTGCGGCCATTCCACGCGCTACTGCCGTGTTGCTCACGGGCGACTTAGAGGCTGCCGACTACTTAATTCAGGCAGATGATGAGATCGATGCGCGCGCTATTGAAGTTGAAGAAAAGTGCTTCCAGGAACTTGCATTGCAGTCACCTGTTGCTGGCGACCTTCGCGAACTCGTTTCCATGATCAAAATTGCAGGCGAACTCGAACGCTCTGCAGACCTTGCAGTAAATATCTGCAAGGCAGCACGTCGCATTTACGGTCACAAAATTGATCCTGAACTAAACGACTTGATTGCAAAGATGAGCGAACAAGCTCAACAACTTTTCATTTCCACTATGGAAGCGTTTAAAGATCATGATGCAGCAAAGGCAGCTGCAATTGACGACATGGATTCATTCCTCGACGGATTGCACCGCCGCTTCATTGCAGAAATTTTTGAGATCCATGCTCGTGAATCCATTGACTTGCAAGTTGCTGTGCAACTAGCCATGGTGGCTCGCTTCTACGAGCGCATTGGTGACCATGCGGTAAACGTTGGCGAGCGCACTCGCTTCATCGTTACTGGTTGGAAGCCAGAGCTCAAGGGTGCAGCTCGTTTTCAAGCTCGACTCGATGCTTCTGGCGAAATTCCTAGGCCGTAGGTTCTAATGTCGGCCGATCTTCCCGTTGTCTTTCTTGTTGAAGACGAAGAGACGTTTATTGAGGCCCTTGAAATTGGATTAAAGCGCGAAGGATTCCGCGTGCATGTTGCTCGCGATGGCGCTGAAGCACTGGCCATGTTTGAAGGCGTAAAAGCCGACATCGTGTTGCTCGACGTCATGTTGCCGAAAATTTCGGGAACAGATGTATGTCGCGAAATTCGCAAAAAGAGCCAAGTTCCTATCATCATGGTGTCGGCGAAGGGTTCCGAAATTGACACCGTTGTTGGACTTGAAGTTGGTGCTGACGATTACATCGTGAAGCCATATCGACTTCGCGAACTTGTTGCACGCATTCGTGCAGCGTTGCGCCGCAGCTCGCTTACGCCAACTGAAATAGAAGAAGTTGGAATTGGCACAGTCGCCATCGGCGACGTATCCATCGACCCAGAGCAGCACATCGTTACGGTGCGTGGCGAAGTAACCAAGCTTCCGCTGAAGGAATTTGAGTTGTTGTATGTGTTGATGGCCAATGCAGGGCGAGTGCTGACACGTGAAACGCTGATTGACCGTGTGTGGGGAACCGATTACTACGGCGACACCAAAACACTCGACGTGCACATTAAGCGACTTCGCTCAAAGGTTGAACTAGACCCAGCAGTGCCCACTCGCGTGGCAACCATCCGCGGGTTGGGCTACAAATATGAGAAAGTTGTTGCATAGCAACACTGACTTCTCCAGTACAACGCCTGTCGCGCGTTCACATCATGATGGTTGCTGGTGAAGCAGCACTTGCAGTTTCGTTAGCCGACTCGCTGTTTCTCTCGATTAGTCCAGATGCTGCGCGAAGCAAGGTGCTGCTGTTCCTGGCATTTAGCTTTGCTCCGTTTGTGGTGTTGTCGAAGGGCATAAGCCCGTTCCTCGATCGAGTGCCTGGCGGCAGAAGAATGACGGTGTTTTTCGTGGGCATTTTGCGTGCAGTTGTTGTTCTGGCCATGGCCCGTTATTTGCAGTCTGTACTGCTGTTTCCACTTGCGTTTGCTTCATTGATTTTGGCCAAGGTGTATCAAGTGTCGCGCTCGGCAATGATGCCAACAGTGGTGCATAACGATGCCGAGTTGATGTCTGCAAATGGAAAGTTTGGCAGGCTCACCGGGATCGTTGGTTTTGTTGCGGGTGGTCCAGCGGTGTTGTTGCAACGAATAGATCCTCATCTTTCGTTGGCAATGTCGGCTGTTGCATTTGTGCTTGCTGCAACAATGACATTGAAATTGCCGCGACATGTTGCTGCAGTAACAAGCAAAGCAACTCGTGCAGAACGTGAAGAAATGAGTACGCCAGAAATTGTTCGTGCTGGCGTAGCAATGTCATCGTTGCGGGCAACGAGCGGTTTTATGATGCTGCACCTGGCTTTTTGGTTGCGCAATGAAAAGGCTGGTCTTGCGTGGTTCGCGTTTGCTTTGGCGATTGGATCCGCAAGCACGCTGCTGGCAAATTCAATTGGTGCGCCACTCACCAGAAAACTCAATCACCACACCATTTTGGTGAGCTCGTTGTGCGTGATTGCGGGTACGGGAATTATCGCTGCACTGAACGGAAGCATTACTGCGGGAATTGTTCTTGCGGGAGTGGTGAACGGGTTTGGTGCAATTGGCAAACTGGCTTTCGATTCCATTGTTCAGAAGCACGCACCAGATGCCAACAGGTCGCGAGTATTTGCACAATACGAAACTCGGAACCAGTTGTTCCAAGTTGGTGGAGGATTATTGGCTGTGCTGTTTGTGCCAAGTGGGGCTGTGGGGTTTGCCTTCGTTGGCGCATACGCAACGCTTGCCACCGCGTATTACGCCTTTAAGTATTAGCTATTCGTTGATGTCGCGTTGCTCGATATTGAGACGAGCAAGCCATAAGCCTGGCGCATCTAATTCATTTGGCGTTGGCAGGTTTCCTGCGGCAACAAATAATGATGCGAGTCCATCGTGACCGGCTCGCTCCACTACGCCTGCGGCGAACGCGTGGCCTCTTTCCACCTGTTGGCGGGTGAGACGTAAGCCAAGCAGCTGCTCAACAAAGGTGTCGCTTGGTGAAGCCTCAACTCTGCGGCGACGAACTGCCTCGCTGATCTGCGAGCTGCCGCCAAGCAATGACGCCGAAACAGTGTCAACTGCATGGTCGATGTAGCCGATGATGGCTGCGATCATGGCATCGAGTGATGGCGCTTGAGCTTCTTGTGAGGCCGAGCGCACAGCACCAAGAATGATGGTGGGGTCAGTGAGAAATTTTTGCATCATGGCCATGGGGTCAGTTGTGCCCAAGTCCAAACTGGTGAGTCGCTCCATGAGTGCGTTCGGATTCGGTGAGAAACTACCGATGTACGAACTGATTGCATTGCTCACAGCGGTTCGAATGTGAGGAGAAGTAAGTACGGCATGTGAGGTGAGTTCATGAATGAGCACCCACATGCGCATGTCATCTACGGGAATGCTCCAGTCGTTTGCAAACTCGTCAACATTTGTTGCAACGATCAGCATCTGATCTCGTGGTTCTCGTGGAAGCGGCAAGTCGTACTGCCCGAAAGACTTGAGTGCAAGTTGGCCCACCATGGTTCCCACCGACATGCCCATCATTGCTGGAGCCATCATTTTGTTTAATGACGCCATCATGTTCATCATTGGGTCGTCTTGGTTTAGATCGAGCGCATCGGTTGGAGTGGCGGGCGATCCGCTGAGCGAAGTTGCGAGTTCGTTGAACAACGGTTTGTACGACTCGAGTGTGTGATGCACCCACATCGATCGATTGACTACGACAACGTGAGGCTCTTTGCCGGCTTGTGCGGTATCGAGACCGGTGTGATTGCGCACGTGGAGGTCGGCAATTGGCACCAAGCGTTCGATGCCCACTCTGGCGGCCGGGTCTACATTCGGCTCAGTAGAGCTGCCAGAAAGTGCCGTCATCATTGCCGTTTGGCGTGCAACGTCCCACTGCAATGGCCCTTGCGAGCTCATGGCCTTTGCCATATCGCCAAAGAATGGCAATCCCGAAAATGGGTTTTCGTTAGGGCTGTCCGACATTGCTTTCCAGCCT
>CANIHL010000099.1 GCA_947467375.1 Acidimicrobiaceae bacterium
AGACCGATTCCATATGTCCACCACACTGCGGCCATGACGGTCATCCATCCAAAGAATGCGGAAAGAATGATGAGTAGTCCAAGTCGCGCTCCAACGTTGGTTCCAACGATGAGATAACTGCCGCCAATAAGCACGACAACCGCAATAAGAACTACAACGATTCCTCGAATTTCTGGTTCCCACGAGATTGCAAGAAGAGTTGACAACATTTAGAGACCTCGCACGTAGTCGACGATTGCATTGACTTGTTCATCGGTAAGCATGGCGCCAAATGCAGGCATGCGTCCGCTGCCCTGACCTTGTTCGCCATAACGCTTGCCGTATTCGCTTCCGCCCTTAATGAAATTCATCATGTCGTTCTTCACAGGGAATTGACGAACTGCTGAACCACCCGTGAGGTTTGGACCAAGCGCACCACCACCAGTGATTTGTGGGTCACCGTATGACCAGCCCTTTGTATGGCAACGAGCGCACGAATAGTTTCCACCACCCAAATCAAGATTGAACAATGCTTCACCAAGAGTGGAATACGTTCCTGCTGCAACCAAACGCTGCGCTTCCGCAGTGATTTCGTCCTGCTTGGCCTTTGGCAAATGTCCACCATCGCAAATGCGTGGGTCGGCATCAACAACCGTGCAGTCTTCGCGAGGAATTTGAATACTCTTCAAATACGACAGCACGGTTTGAATTTGTTGATCGTTCATTGGGCCACCACCAACTACACCCCACGGTGACATTGGTGAGAACGGACGACCGTATTCAAGAATGAAACGAATTTCGCTTTCGCTGAAACGATAGTAAATGGTGTTCAGCGCAGGAGCCTTCCAACTCACTTCGCGAACTTCACCAGTCTTTGAATCGGTAAGCGCATACACAGCAGCACCACCTGAACCTTTTGTTCCACCGTGGCAACCTGCGCAATTGAAGCCGCCGTTTGCAGTCACATCAAATAGTCGACCACCCCAAGACTCGAAGCGATGATCCCAACCATTTTTTGCGCCCTCTTGACGGCCTGGCTCAAGAATCCAGTACAGCGGCAACGCAAGCGTGATAACTGCAAGGAACAAAATTCCGATGAGTTGAGTGCGCTCAATTTTCTTGCCTTCAAGAATGTCGTCGTCGTAGTACGGCTTGCGGTTTGCAGCAAGCTTGATTTCAGATCCAATTTCTGCACGACTCTTACGAATGTTGGCAAGGCCATACAGCGCCCAACCAGACAGTGCGGTAATAAGGAAAAACCACGCAACGTTTGTAGTGATATCTGCAACCATTAGTGGTGACCTCCGCCCACGCAGTGTGGGCCTTCAGCTTCTTGACCAGTGGTGTTCGTGCCAATTGGCGGACCACCAAACACTGTTCCGGTATCGACAACAACCACACCATTGGTTACTGAAACGCCGAAGCGATCCATTCCACGTGGTGCTGGACCACCCTTCTTTTCACCAACACGGTTGTATTGCGATCCGTGACATGGGCATTCGAACCACTGTGAGCTCTTGCATTCAGGAACACGACAACCCAAGTGCGGACACTTTTGATAGAGCGCAATAATTCCAGATTCGAGTCCTGCATACACCGGAGCCTGATGACCGTAGGCAACTTTGCCTTTAGACAACGATTCTTTTGGATATTCAGTTATCCATGTGCGTGCTTGTGGAAAGTAAAGAAATCCTTTATTCGCACGAATCTGTGCGGTGACATCAGTCAGGTTTCCAATCGTGATCTTCGAACCAAATCCGCCCGATGAACTTGTCCAGAGAAATCCGATGAGGGATGCACCAAACCCACCGAGGCTTGCGCTCATGAGCGTGATAATTGCGCGGTTGAAAAACTTACGACGAGTTACGCCGAGTGCTTCTTCGTCTGGGGCGATCCACGGCTCAACTTCAGCCTTTGGTGCTGCAACGATTGCAGAATTCTGCTTTCGTACGACTGCCTCGAATTGACGGCCGGTGAGTTGTTCCGGGTCAACTGCTCCACGATCCTTCTTGCGTGTTTCGCGTGCAAGTGTTCCAGTTCCCCGAACGCCTGAGGCGCGCGAAGAAGTCAGCACAATGCCAACCCCCGCAACGATAAGGACCGCGATTGCGATAGTGATGATTTGAATTGTTGTCATATATATACGTGTCGCCTTAGAGCTCGAAAAAGATTCCGTCACGCCATGGGAACGTGAAGTTAAATCCAGGTCCACGGAAGAACGAGCCGATGATTACGAGTACAGCCCAGAACATGAGGAAGATCGTAAACATGCTGGTCATGAACTTGCGATCTTCAGGATGATTTGACGCTGTTTTGTCAAGGTAAGGGGAAAACATCAATGCCACGAGACCAACGGTTGGAAGAGTCACACCAGCAATCATCGGGTGGAACATGGTGAGCAATTCCTGAAGACCGAGGAAGTACCAAGGTGCCTTTGACGGGTTTGGTGTTTGGTTGAAGTTTGCAGCTTGCAAGAGTGGTGCATTCACTACCCACGAGAACACAAACAAGAACGCCGTACATGCAAGAGCTGCAACAAATTCAACAGCGAGCAAGTGTGGCCACGTGTGCACTTTGTCAACTGGTTCAGACTTGACGTCTTGAATTGATCCAGACTTAACAACGGTGAGCAATCGCTGCGTGTGTCCACCAGGACCAGCAGCCATCGGAACATTTCCCTCTGCTGGTGCAGTAACTACTGCGCCGCTCGGTTTATCTGCAACCGCAACTGAACCGCCGGCCTTTGCTGCCTTGCTGCGCTCAAGCAGATGCGCAGGAATACGTGAATCGCCCGATGCTTCAGCTGCCGCTGGCGCGCCTGCTTCAGCTGCCGCTTTTTCGCGAGCTGCTTGTGCGCGCTTCAAGAGGTGTTCTGGAATTTCAGTCATTACTGATCATCCTTTCGATAGTTGCACTCATCACAATGGACCCGAAATTCCGCCGTCTTTGCGCACTCGCCAGAAGTGAATGGCCAAGAAAATTACGGTAACGAATGGGAAAAGCAACACGTGCAACACGTACCAGCGCAACAACGTTTCTGCGCCAATTTCAACACCGCCGAGCAACACGAATCGAACTTGTGATCCAATCACTGGCGAGTAACCCATCATGTTGGTACCCACCGCAACTGCCCAGAGCGCAAGTTGGTCCCACGGCAAGAGGTAACCAGTAAATGAAAGTAGCAACGTGAGCGTGAGCAAAATAACGCCAACAACCCAGTTGAATTCGCGAGGGGCTTTGTACGCACCGTGGTAAAACACGCGAGCCATATGCAAGAACACGCTGAGCACCATGAGGTGAGCACCCCATCGATGCATGTTGCGCACCATCAGTCCAAACGTCACTGATGTTTGCAACGACTGAATGTCTTGCCACGCATTAGCTGCTGTTGGTCGATAGAAGAACATCAAGAAAATGCCCGTGACGGTGAGCAAAATGAACAAGAAGAAGCTGAGTCCGCCAAGGCACAGTGTGTAACTGACCTTTACTGCGTGTCGCTTCACCTTCACTGGGTGCAAGTGATACAGCACCGAGTTCATGATGACGTATGAACGGTTACGTGGTGAGTCGGTGTATCCCTTGCGGAAAATTGAACCAGGGCGGAAAATTGAATTCCACGCCTGACTTCCCTGCAATGTTTCGCCCAACTTCGCTGCACGCTCTTTTAGCGTGAGGCGAGGCTTTTCTTCAATTGTGCTTGCCATATGTTTCTCCGTGTCCTGAAACTTCTACAACCGCATGCCGTATGCGTAGCCGTGATTTGCTGTTCGAGTATGTGAATCGCC
>CANIHL010000100.1 GCA_947467375.1 Acidimicrobiaceae bacterium
AAAATTTGTGTATTGCTTACGCGTTCTGGTGGACGTTGCAATTGAATCATTTTCAAGCCGCCAACAGAGCCGGTCGATTCTGTTCGTGTGACATCAACTTTCTTAGAAGCCAAGCGACCCTTCATGGTCGGGTAGCGGGGAAGGTTGATTCCTTCTTTTACGCCAACTGCAGAAGGCATCGGCAACAGGTAGATCTCTTGGCCAGCTTCGCTTTCGCGACGAACTTTGGCAACGGTTCCTTCAATGTCGAGGCCTTTTGCGCCATTGACCATTGGTCGGCCCAACTTGAGCGCCACACGAATGCCAACTTGGTAGCCGCACGAATCTGCGGATTCATTTCCGAACAACACCAAATCAAACTTGCCGTTTGCGTTTTCAAGATCGGTGATGACCGAAGCAATTGCTTGAGCGGTGCGCTGCGGATCCCAATCCGATTCCGTAATGGGAACGAGCACTGCTTTTGCAGCACCAACACTCACTGCTGTGCGCAATTGTTCTTCGGCTTCAGCCGGGCCGAGCGTAAGCACGGTGACTTCGCCACCATGCTTTTCAACCAGTTGCACTGCTTGTTCAACCGCACACTCTTCGTGCGGGCTGACAGTGAAACCAAGAAACGCGGTGTCCACGCCCAGTCCATCTTCGGTGATGTTGATGCGTGCACCAGGTGCTGGCACGCGCTTCACGCAAACGAGAATGTTCATGTTGGGTACTTAGCTCTTCATGCGAGCGTCGGTTGGGTCGAACAGCGCTTGGCTGCCAACTCGTGCAACCTTCACAGGGAACAACTCGTTCATGTACATCACACGCAGTTCGTTGCCTTCAACGGCATGTTCTGGTGTGAGGTAGGCGAGCAACAAGTACTTGCCAAGTGAAGGTCCCATGCCTGCAGTGGTCACTCGCGATACACGACCCTTGGCATCAACGATTCGCTCGCCGGTCTTGGTGAGGATTGGTTCGTTGCCACCGGTCGGGTAACGCTTGATGCCTGATTTTGACGTGTGATCAAGAATTTCTAGCGTGCACATAATTGCTGCTGGCTTTTCTTCACGTGCCTTCATGTAGTCGGCCTTACCGATGAAGTCTGCTGACTTCACCTTTGGACGTGCCAAGCCTGCTTCAACTGGTGTGTATTCGCTTTCGAGTTCTGCACCCATGAGGCGGTAGCCCTTTTCGATGCGACCGGTTACTGCGTACACGCCCATGCCAACAGGAATGATGTCGAATTCTTTTCCGGCTTCGGCAATGGTGTCCCACATGCGCAGACCGTGCTCCATGCGTGTGTAGACCTCCCAACCATTTTCTCCAACATATGAAATGCGGAACATGGTTGCAGGTACACCGTCAATCAGTACATCGCGTACCGATCCGTATGGGAAGTTTGCTTGCGACACATCGAATGGAATCAATTTGCCTTCGGCATCAATGGTTTGTGTTGCCTTGGCCATGGTCTTTTCTGCATTTGGTCCCCATACGCCAATAGTGCAGAGCGCTTGGCTCATGTCGGTGAATGTGACGGAGCCATCGGTTGGCATGTACTTCTTGAACCAGTACTTGTCGCGTCCACCGTCGAATGCGCCGGTGATCACACGGAAGTGTTCTTGACCAAGACGCATGATGGTGAGGTCTCCACGGAATCCACCGCCCGGGGTGAGCAACGGTGTGTACACCGAACGACCAACAGCGACATCCACGTTGTTCACGCAGACATATTGCAGGAAGTCGACTACGCCTGGGCCTTCGAAATCGAATTCGTTGAACGCGGTGAGGTCCACCATGCCAACTGATTCGCGCATTTGCATGTGCTCTGCATTGGTAATTGGCGACCACCAGCGGGCATCCCATTCGTGTTCGCGTGGTGCGCATACTTCTGGGAACTTGTCGACGAGTTTCGCATTTGATGCGAACCACTGTGGGCGCTCCCAACCGCGGGCATCGAAGAATGTTGCACCGAGTGCTTCTTCACGTGGGTAAAACGGGCTGCGACGCATATTGCGCTGTGATGCCCACTGTTCGCGCGGGTGCACAATGCCGTACGTCTTGTTGAAGTGCTCATCGCAACGTGCGTAAATGTGATGCTCGGTCTTTTCGTGTGGGTAAAAGCGACTGATGTCAGATGAGTGTGGGTCACACAAGTGTGGGTATCCATAAGTCATCCACTCGGCAACGAGCTGAGCAATGCCTGGACCTTCTTTAATCCACACTGCAGCTGCTGACCACAAGTTTTTTACTTCAACGGTTTCGCCGAGTACTGGCATTGCGTCTGGAGTGAGTGAGAGCAAGCCGTTGATGGCGTATTTAATTTCGGCGTCGCCGAGCATTTCCATCAGTTCAATTGCTTGTTCCATCTGCGGATCGAAGTCGTCCATGGTGAGTGGCAATTCGGTTGGGGAGAGTGCCGATGCTTCGTTCGACGGAATGTCGTTTGGATGCATGAAGATTGCACGGTGCGCGTACGATCCAACTTCCATTGAGCCTGTTGACTGGCGCTCGTAACAGAAGGTGTCCATGTCGCGAACAATTGGGAATGCAACTTCGGCGTTCGTCTTCTGCAATACGTCGATTGGTCCAACGTCTGCCATTTGGTGAACTGCAGGCGTAAGTGGAATATTTGCGCCGGCCATCTTGGCGATACGTGGGCTCCACACACCGCAGGCAATGACAACGTACTCAGCTTCAATGCGACCCTTGTTGGTCACAACTGCAGTTACCTGGCCGTTTTTAGTTTCAACGTCAAGAACTTCGGTGTTTGCAAACACTTGCAAGTGACCGGCCTTCAATGCACTTTCGCGCATCAATGTTCCGGTTTGTAGTGAGTCAACAACGGAGACACTTGGTGTGTAGAAACCACCAAGCAAAATCTTTTCGTTAATGAACGGAACAAGTTCTTTGATTTCGGCGGGTGTAAGCAACTTGGAGTCGATGCCCCAAGCCTTTGCCGACGTCATGCGGCGGTTGAATTCCTCCATGCGCTCTGGAGTACGAGCAACCTCGATACCGCCCGAGGTGTTGTTCATGCCGTGCTCGATGTACTGCTGTTGCGAAGCAAGTGTGAGCAACGCCATTTCCTTGTTGTGATCGGTTGGGAAAATGAAGTTCGACGCATGACCGGTGGAACCACCTGGGTTCGGCAATGGGCCCTTGTCGATGAGCACCATGTCGGTCCAACCGAGCTTGCTCAGGTGGCCAACGAGGCAGTTGCCCACGATTCCGGCGCCGATAACGACACACTTTGCGCGACTTGGAAATTCACTCACGAGATACCCCCGAAAAGAGGACCGCACCCCCGTTGGGCGAGGCCACAATTGAATTTTGGTAGTATATCAGCGCAATATCATCACGTAAAAATCGGGATATGATGTCGCGCGTGAGTACTTCGCTGAGCG
>CANIHL010000101.1 GCA_947467375.1 Acidimicrobiaceae bacterium
AAAATATCCTCGATCTGTATGTGTTGGGGGGTCCTCAGGTATGTTCCTGTGGTTGTGAAGGGCTAGCGACCCAACACACGACGCAAATAGTCGTTTGTGAACACACCCTCGGGATCGAGTTGGTTCCGAACTTCAATAAAACGCTGATATTCAGGATACAGGCTAGAAATGTCGTTCGCATTGAGATTGTGAATCTTTCCCCAGTGCGGCCTGCCCTCGTACTTACGCAAAATCATCTCCACTGCAGAGAAGTATTCGCCATACTCACAGCCTTTAAACATATGTACGGCTATGTACGCACTACGTCTTCCGGTCGAAGTGGACAAAGGAATGTCATCACTCCCCGTGCAGCGAACCTCAACAGGGAAACTGATAGTGAATCCGCGATCTTCGACCATCTGCATGACTTCTTGAAGTGCTGGAACGAGCGAATCTAGAGCGATTGAATATTCCATCTCATAAAACTTCACCAACCTTTTGCTACTGAATATGCGGTGACTTACGTTCACATATTCAACGCGACCCGAAGATGGGATGATCGTTGCCAGCTTTGGTATCAACCGCGGAAACAAACGACCGATTCGACACAACATGCCAAAGGCATAGTTTTCAAGGAACATTTTGTTGTACCAAGTGGCAAACCTGCTCGGCGAGTCGATTGCGTCTGTGCTGACATTATTTGCTTTAGTGAGTGCCCATTTCGTGTGCGGCACCCAGTAAAACTCGAAGAAATCATTGTCTTCGATCAATTGCGGGAAATTGTTCAGGACATCAGAGATTCGCATGGGTTGTTCTACTGCTCGCAAATTAAATGCAGGCACCACCCTCAACGTCACTTCGGTGATCACACCAAGCGCACCGAGCGACACTCGCCCACAATGAAACACCTCTGTGTTTTGATGCGCATCACACACGAGGATGTCTCCAAGAGCGGTGACTAATCGAAATGCATGCATCTGAGCTGCGAGACCAGTCCTCTGCAGTCCAGTCCCATGTGTTGATGTGGAAAGAGCACCGGCAAGTGTTTGGTAGGTAACATCTCCAAGATTTGGCATTGATAGCTGGTGTAACTCCAACTGAGCATTCAAATCGCTGAGCACGATTCCCGCTTGAACACTGATTAAGCCATTCACATGGTCAACATTCACAACGCTATTCAAACGAGTGAGATCAATCATCATTTCGTCTGGATCAGCAATTCCTGTGAAACTATGGCCGGACCCAACCACCTTGACACGTTGTTTGTTGCTCACTGCACGCTTGACGACCGTGCAAACTTCACCTTCCGAAGATGGCTTAGCGATGATTACCGGACGCGACTTTTGGTTTCCGGCCCAATTGGTCCAAGTAGGCATAGTCACTACTTTATGGTGTCGAAGAGGGGACTTGAACCCCTACGCCCTTTCGAGCGCCAGCCCCTCAAGCTGGTGCGTCTGCCAATTTCGCCACTCCGACGTGGTACTAAATTTTACCTGTGATCCCGCCCGCTCAGGCGAGAAACATTCCCAAAGCAACAACTGTCAACACCCAAATGAGAGCGAACACTGTTGTGATGCGATTCAAGTTGCGCTCAGCAGCAGCCGAACCCAGCGCTGCTCCTCCGCCACCACCAAACATGTCACTTAAACCACCACCGCGACCGCTGTGGAGCAAAACTCCAGAAACTAGCGCTATCAGCGATAAAACGTTGATGACAATGGTGACGATGGTGATGAGATGACGCACGGGTAAATCCTACCGATTACAAGCTTCAACGACTATTCAGGGAAATGGCAAGCCGATTGTTGTCCTGTAGAACGGACCACCAATTGAGGCTCCTCAACAGCACACAATTCTGTTGCTTTCCAGCAGCGAGTTCGGAATCGGCAACCAGTTGGAGGGTTTACTGGAGATGGCACGTCTCCCTCAAGCATGATTCTGTGACGGGATCGCTCAATTTTAGGATCAGGCAGCGGAACAGCCGAGAGCAACGCTTTCGTATAGGGGTGTGAAGGATTTCTGTACACCGCGTCTTTATCACCGATTTCGACGATCTTTCCCAGATACATCACGGCCACTTGATCTGCAATATGGCGGACAACGGAAAGATCATGAGCAATGAACACATACGACATTCCGAGGCGTTTCTGTAGATCTCCGAAGAGGTTCACCACGCCGGCCTGGATGCTGACGTCTAGCGCAGATACTGGTTCGTCCAACACGATCAACTTCGGATCTAAAGCAAGTGCACGAGCAATACCAACACGCTGACGTTGACCGCCAGAGAATTCATGAGGGAACCGTTTCGCATGATCGGTGGACAGGCCTACAAGATCGAGCAACTCAGCAACTTTGTCCTGATGGTTCCCACCAACACCCTGAACGACGAGTGGCTCGGCAATGGAACTTCCAACTGTCATCTTTGGATCTAGTGACGCAAATGGGTCTTGAAACACAATTTGCATTTGTCGCCTCACGTGGCGCAACTCTTCAAAACTCATCTTTGTCAGGTCTTCACCTTCGAAGATCACTTCTCCCGAAGTTGGTTGGATGAGTTGCAGAACCGATCTTCCAACCGTTGTCTTTCCCGAGCCCGACTCGCCAACCAAACCGAGAGTTTGTCCTACCTTCACGTCAAAGGACACATCGGCCACTGCTTGAACAATGCGATGAGTCTTTCGAATTCCGGTGTTGGCTCGCAATTCAAAGTTTTTAACGAGGTTGCGAACGCTCAGCAACACTTCAGCATGGTTATTCGTCACGACCGACCCCCGATGCGCAGATCAACGGCTCGAATACACGATGTTTGCAAATCATCAAAAGGTTGAAGCGTTGGAAGTTCGGCGTTGCAGGCGTCAATCGCAAACTCGCATCGTGGAGCAAAACCACATCCTGATGGTGGTGCAAGCATATTTGGAGGGAAACCCGCAATCGGCTGCAATCTGTCGGCGCCTTCGTGTGGAAGTGAAGACAGGAGCCCACGCGTATACGGATGACTTGGATGGTCGAAAATCGATTGCACGGGTCCACTTTCAACGTTGCGACCCGCATACATCACATTCACGCTGTCGGCTACACGCGCAATAACGCCTAAGTCGTGAGTGATCAATACGACTGCAGTCCCAAACGTTTGTTGAACTCGCTGAATTACTTCAAGAATTTGTGCTTGAACCGTGACATCGAGAGCCGTAGTTGGTTCATCAGCAATCAACACCTTTGGGTTGTTGGCAATCGCCATGGCAATGACAACTCGCTGGCGCATTCCACCGGAGAATTCGTGTGGGTATTGACGTGCGCGATCATTCGGTTGTGGAATACCCACGATTTCGAGCAGTTCAACTGCGCGTTTTTCAGCATCGTGAGTGTTCATGTCTTGATGAGACTGAATCATTTC